>JBDNFJ010000427.1:0-6642 GCA_041689895.1 Gracilimonas sp.
AGGCGGGAATCTAAATGAATGAAAGCAATGCTTCCTAATTACCGGAATGTGTTGAGGTATTCACTAAAATCGGAGTTCCGAAACCAAGCTTTTTCAGTCGGTTCATCTGGGTTTTTGCGTCGCCCACTACCAGCCAAATCATGTGCTCGGGATTTGCGTACTTTTTAGCCAGTTCTTCGATTCGGTCTTGCGTCATGTTTTTCACGATGAGCTCTCGATCTTTTATATAATCGGGCGACCAGCCGTAAGCGCTTATGTTAGACAGCATTCCAAGCTTAGCGCGGGAAGTCTCAAACTGACGTGCACTGCTTTTTAGTAAATAGCTTTTGGTGTTTTTAAGATCTTCTTGGGTGAAGGTATCCCCGTAGTTCTCGAGTACTTCTTTTACCAGAGCGGCCGACTCGTAAGTTACGTTGGTACGAACTCCGCTGGAAATCATAAAGGGACCGGCAATATCAGTTCCTGAAAAACCGGATCGGATTCCATACGTGTATCCTTTGCCTTCGCGCAGTTCCTGCGTAAGACGAGAAGCAAAACCTCCGCCACCGAGCTTGTAATTCATCACTGTAGCGGGATAAAAATCCGAATCATTTTCGGCCAAAGCAAGATAACCGAATCGGAGAACGGATTGCTTGGCTCCCGGTACATCATAAAAATATATTTTAGAAGAGGAAGGAACCGCTGGTTTCTGGAATTCAGGTATGGTTACTTCTTTCTCTTCCCAGTTTTTTCCAAGGCCTTGAACCGATGCAATTACTTGCTCCCTGTTAATAGCTCCCACAATATGCATATCTGCAATGGATGGCGAGAAGTTAGCTTCATAATACGCCTTCAGGTCATCCAGCGTGATGGCATCCACGCTATTTATGGTTCCGATGGGATTATAAGATAGAATATGATCATCCCCGTACAACAGCTTATTAAAGGTGTTAGAAGCAATGCTATTGGGGCTCGCGCTTTGCTGGGCAATTTGGCTAAGCGTACTTTGCTTTGCCAATTCAAACTCTCGTTTATCCCATCGGGGTTTTAGCATCATTTCTTGAACCAGCTTCATCGTTTTATCGTAATTGCGAGCCAGCGTATTTCCACGAATAGTGATGCTTTGACGTCCCGCTGAAATGCGTATGCTTGCACCCAGATCATTAATGGCTTCTTCTAATTCCTCCGGAGTTTTTTGAGCTGTTCCTTTAGTCATAAGGTCGGCCATGAGATTTGACACCCCTGTTTTCGCGGGATTTTCGAGCATGAGTCCACCTTTAAGGGTGATATTAAATTCAACCAATGGGAGCTCATAATTTTCTATACCCTGAATATTAAGGCCATTACTTAGCGCTGCATTCCAAACATCGGGCACTTTTAGGTCTGCGCTTTCGCCATAAGGAGGCTCTACCGAGCGATCGAAGCTACTCGGTGTTCTCTCAAATGCTGTTTCTTCCGGAAGGGTGAAGTTTTCGCCTTCGGCATTTCGAACGATTTTCTCTTCCTCTACGTGAGCTGGCGTAGAACCTTCCAGTATCAAATCGGTTTGGCCTTTTGGAACAAACGAAGTGGCTACAAAGGGCTGATCTTTGATGTATTTTTTATACACCCGCATCACGTCTTCTTTGGTTACCGCCAATGTTTTTTGAATATCTTTGTTGATGTAACCGGGATCACCTGCAAATATATTATATTGCGCCAGTTGAAAAGCTTTCCCCAGCACGCTAGAAAGTCCATTATAGAAATTAGTTTCAATGCCGGCTTTAATGCGATCGAGATCGGCTTGAGTAAAACCATCCTGCTCAAATTTATCAAAAGCTTCCTGAACACCCTCTGCCACTTTATTCAGATTAGTATTTGGATAGGCACGTACAATCAGGGAAGTTTCGCCCGCCAATTCCGAGTTATTGCTGTACATAAATACATTGGAAGTGAGCTCCTTATCTTCAACCAGTACTTTATATAAAGGCGCTTTTTTTCCGCTTGAAAGCAGCTGGGTAAGAATATCCAGCGCATAAGCATCTTTATTGTACACTTCTACCGTTGGCCAAACCATGCGTAATTCGGGCAGGCGGGCAAAGTTATCTTCGTAATATCGTTTTTTGGTTGAGACCAACGAAGCGGCCTGTTTAGGCATGGGCTTAACTTCTTCACCCCGTGGAATTTCATCGAAATATTTATGAATCCATTCTTTGGCTTGAGCTGTGTCAAAATCCCCGGCAATCACGAGTGTGGCATTATTGGGTACGTACCAACGGTTATAAAATTCCTTCACATCGGCAAGCGTAGCATTCTGAAGATCTTCCAGCGAGCCGATTACTTGCCAGTTATAAGGATGGCCTTCCGGATAGAGATTCTTATCAATCACGTAGTTTGCATGACCATAGGGAGCATTATCAACGCTTTGTCGTTTCTCATTTTTCACCACCTGCTTCTCCTTAGCCACCACATTTTCCGTCACTGTGTTGATGAAATAGCCCAGCTTATCGGCTTCTGCCCAAATCATTTTTTCAAGCGCATCTTTAGGTACTGTTTGAAAATAGTTGGTTCGGTCACGGCTGGTTGAGCCGTTGGCTCCTGAGCCTCCAACACGACTGCTCATTTTGTCTAATCCACCTTTCCCCAGGTTTTCAGATTCTAAAAATAATAGATGCTCAAATAAGTGAGCAAATCCGGTTTTACCTGCTTTCTCGCGGGCTGAGCCTACATGAAAAGTGAGAGCAACGGCTACCACAGGATCGGAATCATCTTTATGAAGTACGAATTCCAGTCCGTTGTCTAAAGTGAATTTCTCGTAGTTAACGGAGAATTCTTGCTTGTTTTGAGAACAGGAGGTGAGGATAAAAGTGCAAAATAGGATGGTGGCAAAAGAAAGGAAGCGTGATAATTTCATGATGGGTTTTTGAATGCTATGGAAGCGAGAATATAACTCAAGGAGAATTGGGGTGTTGTAAATATTCTTGTTTGTAAGTTTACGTTTTAAAGTGTTAGGGTATTAGAGTGTTTGGTTTGGTTTGTATTCTTATGGAACTCAGACAGAGTTTGATTTACACTCCCCGCCGGCTTCTTCTTACACTTTTTCCGGGAGAAATTTCACTACTCTGTTTGTACTTATTTTTTCATTTGAACGATGATTCAGAAGGAATACGCTCCAAGATATTTATAAGCAATCGAAACCTTTTGTTCTAATAATTTACCTGAGGATCGGGAGCAGAGCGCCGGAACGAAAGTAAAACTTCCAAAAGGAAAACTTATAGCAAGAAATACGTAATACATACTTTTGAGGAAGCATTTAGGGCTTTACCATATTCCAACAAAATGGATAGATCAAATTGCACGAATTGGCACTATTGAAAACTTGACTGAAAGGCTTGCAAAAAGGATTGTCGTTAAAATGTATAAACCACCATTAGGACTTTAATATGATTGAATGGACAGAAATACTAACATGATTGGCATTGGCTGCGTTATTCGGAGCCATGGTAGGAATTGAAAGAGAGCGAAAAAATCAGATGGCAGGGCTAAGAACGTATATGCTGGTTTGTGTTGGCTCTGCACTCACAATAATCGTTTCTGCTTACGGTTTTATGGATGTTTTAAGAGCTGATAATATTGTACTTGATCCTTCCAGAATTGCTGCGCAGGTAATCAGCGGTATCGGTTTTATTGGTGCAGGAACTATTTTGTTTTTAAGGCCACAGGGTATTGTTAAGGGGCTTACAACAGCTGCAGGACTATGGGCAGTGGCTGCGATTGGACTGGCAACAGGAGCAGGAATGTATTTCGCTGCTTCGGTCACAACTGTTTTAGCTATAATCATTCTTTTCTTTTTGCAGCTTCTTGAAAGCAGGTTTCTAATTCCGTTTAAGCAAAGAACGTTGAAGATAACAACCTCCAATGGAAGCAAATCCCTTCAAATTGTTAACGATATTTTTCAGGATACCGCTCTGACTATTTCTTCCTGCACCATAGACAAAAGAGATCAGGATTATACTCTATCCTTTTTATTGGACAAAATTGAAACAAAACATCTAAAGAAGTTGATAAACGATGTTCAGGCGGATGATAATGTTCAGGAGATAGTTTGGAAATAATTAAAAAAATATAGTGCCTAACGATAGCTTGGTAGGTACAGGCTTACAGGATATTTACTTCAACTATTTCTGAGATTTTGTCAAGCTCAGATAGGTAAATTAGACTAAAGAGAGAACATGAATTATTTAAAACGAGAGGCATAAGATTTCAGGAGTGTTCATACTCACACAAGGAGTTGAATCATGCCCAGGCAAGGGGTTGCAACCCCTTGTCTGGGGCGTGTGATGACTATCCCACCGTTTCCTCTACAATCTCGCTCTTTTCTGCGAATCGGCACTTTACCCTGCTTCGTTTGTGCGGTATGGTGGGTTGGGAATTGATTGCTGTAATTCATGAACCCCATCCTCAAAACTAATTACCGGGCACTAAACGCATGGTTTGGATTTCACCCTCATCAAATAAAGTAGAATCCTGATACAGCCATCGGTACTGACCGTTTAGCCACATATTAGTTTGGTCGCCATAATAATCTGAAAGGGGATTTCCGGACTGCCCTGTTGGCAATATGCTTTTACTTTTGCTCATGTTAGAAAGATCAGAAATACGGCGAATGGAAGGTCCAAGCACCATCTCAAAAGGATTTTTCCAGCTATACTGTCCGTTATTTACGCTCATTCCGTGTCCCGATACTTTATATGGTCCCTTGCTTAATACGTTGTTTACAATCATTTTTAATGTGGTTGATGCACCTGGCGCTTCAGCCGCTTGTGCAAAAAACGGCGGTTTAAAAGTAATGGTATGTAGCTGCTCCCAACGCCATTCATACGGCTCACTCCCAAGAGAATCACTCAGAAATAAAATCGCATCTTGCATACTTTTTACTACCATATCTTCTTTAGTTTCAACGGAATCCGTAGAGATATCATCGAAGAGTGAGCTTTCGGTTTGAATGAGGGAAGTCATGGTTCGAACGGGAATATTCTCGTGATGTATGAAATTAGAATAGGCGATATCACCAAAATCATCCCGAAGGGTATTTTCCGTGAGCTTGAGGAAGAAGACGTCGAAAATAGAAGCCGCTGTGGATTTCAAATCATACTTATAATTCCAGTTGGATAAGTAGGAGATGGGGAGCTCAAAATTATAAGCATCCTGATGGGAGATGATATCCAGAATCTCCGGCGTCATTCTGGCCGCAAAGGCGGAGTAAGAATCATTTTGCAGCGTCTCAAAATCGGAGGTGGTCAGCGTTTTATTTTTGGTTAGCACATCCACAATATGTTCTATACGTGAGGGTGGTTCCCAAAAAGTGGCGATATAATAAGGATAGCTATCTGTGGTGATTTTGTTGTTTGCATTGGCAATCCAGCCATCTTCGGGATTTATAACACGCGGCATTTTATCGGTAGGAATAAATCCTTGCCAATCTTGTTGAGGATCCCAGCCCTTGCGCAAAGTAATAGGATCACCGATTCGGATAGGCAGCTTAGCCACCGAATACATAGCAATATTGCCTTCCGTGTCACCATACAGGAGATTTAAACCTGGCACCCCAAAAGTGGGCAAGGCGTCTTTGAAATCCTGAAAGTTTTCGGCCCAATTTATTTTGTAGAGCGTTCGCATTTCATTGGTCATTTCATAGCCGGTCCATTGCATAGAAATAAGCTTGTCATCCACCAAGTGCTGAACGGGATAAATATCAGATATGACGGGCCCATGCTTGGTGTAACGGATATCGAAAGATTGATCGTCGGCATCCTTTACTTTGATGATCTCCCGCACTTTATCGAAGGTCAGATAAGCTGCCGTTGAATCATTTAATGAATCCGCAACATATCGTCCACGATCTTTAGAATCGACCTGCTCCAAAAAGAAGTCGGTATCGTCGCTCATCATGCTGGTGAAAGACCAAGCCATGTGATCATTTTGGCCAATAATAACGGCAGGAACTCCGGCCAAGGTGGCTCCTGAAACATTTTTACCGTTTAGATTTAGGTGAACTTCATACCATTTCCCTGGCATGTCTAATCCAAGGTGAGGATCGCCCGCTAACAAAGGGTAACCGGTTTTGGTTTTGGAGCCATCAATCACCCACGCATTACTGCCCACGTGAGTACCTTCCATTTGAAGTAGTTCTCGTTTCTTCATTTCTTGCTCCAGCATGGGCATGAGCGAAGAAGTTAAGCCCAATGATTCGGCATCATCCAGCGTGGTTGGGGCGCTGTCAGGGAAGTGAAGCTGTAGTGCATCAAATTCTTGAGCAGGCAGCTTTTCTTTTAGATATCCATAGGTGACTTCGCTCCACCAGCCCGTATTTAATTCCCATGCCATCAGCCGACTTACGGCAAGCGAGCGGGCCGGAGTCCAGTGAATTGGGGTGATTTCTGCCAGCGAAAATTCGACCGGAAGTCGATTGCTGTTATTATCAATAAAGGCATTCACCCCATTAGAATAAGCCGAAAGAACGGCTTTCTCCTCCTGACCCAATGTATCCACCAGCTGTTGTGCGGTTTTCCAAAAGCCTAATGTTCGCTGATATTTATCGAGGGTAATAAGGTCTGGATCATTTCCAAAAAACTCAGCAAAACGTCCCTCAGCTGCAATTTGGGAAACGGTCATTTGCCAAAG
>JBDNFJ010000428.1:0-2680 GCA_041689895.1 Gracilimonas sp.
ACGATGTTCCAGCCGGTATTTTTTTGGTGATGTGAAAACTGAGCTACTGGTTATAAATAGTAAAAAAGATCCGCTGTGTCCTATCGAATTTGCGCCACGTAGCATCATGGAACAGAATCCTTACATCCAAACCTGCTTCACAGAAACGGGCGGGCATGTAGGATTTTTAAGCCGTCCCAAAGGCTGGATGTTTCGAGTAATTCTCCAGTGGTTAGAAGATTGAAAGGTGTTTGAAAATGAGATGTACTTCCGCAAGAATGTATGGCGCTATGCTTGGCGCTTCAGCATTTCCAGATCTTTCAAAGTTTGATTACATTGAAGTAATGGCAAATAGGGAACTCATAGAACAAATAAAACAACTTCCTCCTGAAGCTCAGCAAGAAGCGGCAGACTTTGTGGATTATTTGTCAAATAAATACCTTCAAAAAGATGCTTTTACTTCTAAAAAGTCTATTCTAAATAGCCCGTTTCGTGGCATGTGGAAAGACCGCCAAGATATGAAGGATAGTACCAAGTGGGGTTCCAATATTAGAAAGAGTCGATTTGCTAAATAATTGCCCCCTGCGGCCGAACAAGTTTTTCTTGACACCGATATACTAATTGATTTTAGCCAAGATCGGCCAGAAGCTGTTGAAACAAGATACGAACTGTGTATCAGCGTGATTGTAGCAATGGAATTATATGTGGGCGTTCGGAGCAAAAAAGAGTTAGCCAATTTAGATACTTTTCTCTTAGGTTTTAAGATCTCATTTTTAAACAAATCTATCTCAGAACAAGATTAAAGTGGATGAGGGAATATAGATCGAGTCATGGAGTGGAGATTAATGATATGCTAATTGCAGGTACTGCTTATTCTACTAATACGCCCTTCATTAGTAAAAATCAGAAGCATTTTCGATTCATACCAGATTTAAAACTCCTTGAATATCCATAAAACTGGATTTGGCGCTTCTAAAAGATGTAGAGCTAATCAATCTCTTATAGTTTTTTCAGTTGGGCCCTTATAAAGCTTGCTTCTTCACTCACCCAAGTCAAAATTTAATAACCATTCCATTACTTAGCTCATAGGTCCATTGAGGAATGTCGATTACGGGATTGGCATCGTAAGAAGCCGTGAATTCTATGTTTAATGCAATGTGGTGGGTGACGGAAACTTGTAGCTGCGTTTCCATAATAGAACGGGCTTCAAAAAAATGCGTTGGTCGTGCCTGATAATACCCGATGAGCAGAAAAGCAGTTTGAGGAGTTAGTTGTCCCCGCAGCGCAATGTTACTGGTACTTTTTAGAAAATTATTTTTGATTTCCGGCTGCTGTGCAAGTTTCCATTCTTCGTACTCCATCATAAATCCGCTGGATAAACTTCCCGTCCAGTTTTCTTCTTTGAAGAGGATATATCGGAAACCAATTCCCCCTAATGCCCGATTCTGCAAGCCCAAATTATTGTTGTATTGATACTGAAGAAACCCTTCCGGTGAAAGTCGATTCTTGCGAAAAAGAGTGGTACGGAGGTGCGAATATCCGCTGCTGATTACGGACGAACCATCTATATTAACGGCTTTTAGCTTGTTTAATAATAGGTACGCGTGTTTTTTAGAGAAGTACGATACATTCGATTCGTTCGTGAATTCCAGCACTTTCTCATTGTATTGGTTGAGGGAAAGATCAAACTCAAGCTGGCCATACCACCCTACGCTATCGGCATTAGCCCGAGCGCTTTCAACATTCAGTAGTTGTGCTTGCAGGGTTATGGGCAACATAATGGTGATGATACATAGGCTGATTAACCGAAAATTTGGCATATAGGATGAAGTTTCTCTGGATAAATAGGGGTGAATGAAAACATTAATATCGTGAAAGGTACAGCATCTGTACTTGTTTCAACAAAATTAAATCACAGAGGGAACCGGAAGCTATATAAAGCTAAACGATTCGTATCTTGATGCTGTTTAATACATTCTCCTACACAAACTCATAACTGAATTATACACATGGTCATTATTATAGGTGCGGGACCCATTGGGCTTGCAACCGGAATTGCACTACAAGAAAAGAACATTCCCTTTAAAATTATTGAGCGCGGTTGTTTGGTGAATTCGATTTTTCACTACCCTACAAATATGACCTTTTTCTCTACTTCTGATAAACTCGAAATCGGAAACGTACCTTTTATTTCTCACGGTCCGAAACCAACTCGAAGCGAAGCGCTGGAATATTATCGCAGGGTGGCTGAACATTATGAGTTGCCCATCCACTTGTATGAAACGGTAACTTCGTTGGAAGGCGAGGATGATAACTTCACCCTAAAAACGGATAAGGCTACTTATAAAGCTGAAAAAGTGATTGTTGCTTCGGGTTTTTACGGTCAGGCAAATATGATGAATGTTCTGGGGGAGGACTTACCCAAAGTGAGGCATTATTATAATGAACCGCATCCGTATGCGTGGCAAAAAGTGTTGGTTATTGGCGGTGGAAATTCCGGTGCAGATACGGCGCTTGAATGCTGGCGCGGAGGGGCTGATGTTACGATGATGTTGAAGCATGATGGAATTAAGCCATCGGTAAAATATTGGGTGAAACCAGATATCGAAAACCGGATTAAAAATGGCGAGATTCCCGCTTACTTTAACTCAGAAGTAAAAGAAATTCGCGAGAAGGAAGTGGTGATACATACGCCCGATGG
>JBDNFJ010000429.1:0-1839 GCA_041689895.1 Gracilimonas sp.
CAAATGCTGCAGGTTTTTATATCCCAACTGATAGGCAATCTCGCTGAAGCTGAGCTTTCCATATTGCACCAACTCTTTGGCTTTTTCGATTTTAAGGCGAATGAAATATTTTTCTATGGTGATTTCTTCTTTGCTTGAAAATACCCGGGAGATGGAGGCATAGCTTTTTGCTAATTTCTTCGACAGGTATTCCGATAAGGAAACATCATCGGTTTCCAATGCTCCGGAATCTACCCACTTAATGAGAGCCGTTTTCACGTTTTCGGAAAGAATGGAATCATCGTCTTTAATCAGCCCAAAATTAAACCGTTCCAGTTCTTTTTCGATTTCGTGAAGGGTGGGTTTTTCTGCTGTTCGGGTAACTTCAGCCTTACCCAGCTGCACGTTATCTACTTGAAGTCCTAAAGCGGACAGCGCTGTTTCTATAACCATCTCACAACGGTCGCACACCATGTTTTTTATATGTAATGTTAATTTCTCCACAGCTGTAAGGTAAACAGAAGCGGAAGAAACTACATTCACTGTTTATGTGTGTTGTCGTATTTAAAATAAGATGTGCTGAATTTTGCTTTAATCGCTGAACTCAATCCCTAAGTTCCTAATCTGACCACACGGCAAATTCATTACCGCTGGGTTCTGTGAAATGAAATCTGTGACCGCCCGGGAATGGAAAAATCTCCTTAATGATCGTTCCGCCCGCCTCTTCCACTTTCTTTTGTGTGGACTCCAAATCATTGCTGAAGAAGATAATCAGCGCGCTCCCACTTTCGGCAGTAGCTGCTTTTTCTGATTTATAAAATCCCCCATTTAGTCCCTGGCCCGTAAAATCGCAGTACTCGGGGCCATAATCAGTAAACACCCAGCCAAAAGCTTTCGAGAAGAATGTTTTAGTGGCTTTCAGATTAGAAGCCGGAAACTCTACATAATCGATTTTTTCATGGTTGCTCATAGTAGCCTCTTTTTTCAAAATGTAACCAAACAGATATAGATGAACAATTAATTATAGACCTACCTTATAAAAAGATGCTTTACCAAATCCTGCTCAATATTTATCTAATTCTGACTATTAAACCAGGAGTGTTTGTTTTCTCTTTGTTCATCATTACATTCAAAAAGTGAAAAAATCTAACACATATCGCTTCATAGCCTCTGTGCTAAGCTTCTGTATCCTGATCGGGGTTTTGGTTCCTTCAGGGCTGCATGCTAAGGCATTATTAACCTGCACCAACATGTCGGCAACCATGCATCTTGAGCATGAAATGGACATGAATATGGAGCATACCGAAGCTCATGATTTTGGCTTGGTATGTGCTTGTAGTGTTGAAGAAGCACCTCTAAAAACAGAAGCACAAGGGTTTCTAAAGGTTAAAATTGCACCTTCGAGCGAATTAATAAAAGTTGCAGAAGCCCCTTCAAGTTTATCAGAATCTGACAAATATGCTCTTCACATTGCGGATTCCTATTCACTACTCCCCCTCTTCGTGACCCACGAGTCTTTTCTAATCTGAGAGTTCCCCTTCCTTTCTCTATTTCTGATCGAGATTCTGTTCGTGAGTTTCGGTATAAGAACTTCTGTGAGATTTTAGTCTCCCGTTCTTCCGTGGCCTAAATCCACTCCTCATAACATATAAAATTAATTAAAAAAGACATGCTTTCATCATTTCTCAAAGGGCCGCTCCTTGGGCTTTTATTACTCTTGTTAGGCCCCCTCAACGCATATTCTCAAACTCGTGATTCCTTGCTGGCGCTGGAGGATGTTATCCAGAACGTGATCAATCAAAATCCTGAATTGCAAGCTTCTCATGAGGATTGGAGAGCAAGTAAGACCCGTATTTATCA
>JBDNFJ010000430.1:0-3597 GCA_041689895.1 Gracilimonas sp.
AATGCTATAGTTTTGGCACATAATTATCAGGTGCCCGAAGTGCAGGATATTGCAGATTACGTGGGTGATTCGTTGGGGTTAGCACAACAAGCCGCCAAGACAGATGCTGAGGTAATCGTATTTTGCGGGGTGCATTTTATGGCTGAAACCGCATCCGTTATCTCTCCCAATAAAAAAATATTAATTCCAAGCTTGGCCGCAGGATGTTCCCTGGCCGATACCATGAATGCAGACCAATTACGAGCTTGGAAGGCAGAGCACCCGGGAGCCGTGGTCGTTTCGTACGTGAATACAACAGCCGAGGTTAAGGCTGAAACCGATTATTGCTGCACCTCATCAAATGCAATGGCGGTAGTAAATTCCATTCCTGAGGATACAGAAATCTTATTTGGACCAGATAAATTTTTGGGAAGCTACATTCAGTTAATGACCGGTCGCGAGAATATGCATATTTGGGATGGTGCATGTCACGTGCATGAGAAAATTGGGGATCTAAATTTAGGGGAGAAGCAGAAAGAATATCCCGAAGCAGAGATTTTAATTCACCCTGAATGCGGTTGCTCTACTTCTTGTATGCTGAGTTCAGCCGTGTATCACGATTGTAATGATGCCCATATTTACTCCACCGGTGGTATGATTAATTTTGTGAAAGAGTCGGATGCGAAGGAATTTGTGGTAGCTACAGAAACGGGAATTTTACACCGAATGAAAAAAGAAAATCCCGAAAAGGAATTCATTGCGGCCAACGAAAATTCAGTATGCGAATTTATGAAGATGATCAACTTACAGAATTTATACGAAGCCCTGGAATACGATCAGTTTGAGGTGAAAGTACCCGAAGAACTGGTTGCACGAGCTAAACTTCCCATCGACCGAATGCTGGCGATTGGATAAAATGAAGAATTGCTCGCCTCAAAGCAATGAGTTGAGGCGAGATAGTTCGCTTAAATTACTCTGGTTTTAACTGTTCCCCGTTGAAACCCAAATAGCTAAAGCCTTAGCACAGACGGCTAAAAAATTTTAACTTTAAAAAAGACTAAAATGTCTGAAATAACAGAAAAAGAACTCGATGTAAGGACTCTCATTCCCATCAAACGACATGAAAAACTACTGAAGCTATTTAAAGAGATGCCGGCAGGAGAGAGTTTTGTGTTTATCAATGATCATGATCCGAAGCCACTATATTATGAGTTTCGCTCGATATTTGGAGACGTGGTTGGATGGGATTATCTACAACGCGATCCGGTGGAATGGAAAGTGCGGGTTACAAGAACAGAGGATTCTACAAGTAGCAAAGGAGACGATGTTTCTACTTTAATCGACCTTCGCAAAGCGGATAAAAAAGACTGGAAATACACCATTTTTCACCGTTATGGTATGATGTTGCCTAAAGATATAATGGAGATTCGCGCTTCGGAGGAGCCGGAAGAAATTCACCAAATATTTCAGAAGAAGTTTGAAGGGGATCACGTTTGGGAGTATAAAAAACAAGAAGAAGGAGCGTACGTCATTCACATCACCAAAAAGGCAGATAATGATGTGGATACTACCGACATTAGCGTAGTAAATAAATTTGATGTGCGTCCACATGCTCCGGCAAGGCGCCACGAAATGGTGTTTGAAGCTTTTGATGAGCTGGAACCGGGTGAAGCTTTTGTGTTTATTAACGATCACGACCCAAAGCCGCTCTATTACCAAATGGAAGCTGAAAACGATGTTCCTTTTAAATGGGAATATCTTGAAGTGATGCCTGAGGAATGGAAAGTAAAAGTAATGAAGTTGAAATCGGATGAATAAATAAGCTGATCTAATATGGCAAAACGAAAAACCACCCCGCTAAAGAATCAATCTATTGATGGCCACCACTGTACGGTAGAATTAAAAACTGCTAAGATAGGGGTAGTACCGTTTTTTCGGGGCTTGAAGCAGCAAGAACTGGACGAAATCGAGAAGCGATTTACGGCCAGCCATTATCAGGATGGAGATGAGATTTATTATCAGGGAGAGCCGGCTCAGTATCTTCGAGTGGTGGTAGAAGGGGCGGTAAAACTGCTTCGTTATACCGACGAGGGCAAAGATGTTGTACTTGATCTGCTAAACCCCGGCAGCTACTTTGGTTCTCTAAAATTACTGGGTAATGATGCGTACACCGAGTCGGCTGTGGCTCAAAGTGGTTGTTGCATTCTGTCTATTGGCTTACAAGATTTTCGGCAAATTTTGTTGGAATATCCAACGGTCGGTATTGCCATTTTAGAACTGAGTGCCGAAAAACTGCGATCGTCGCAAGAGCAAATTAAGCAGTTAACTACGCAATCGGTAGAAGCACGAATTGTCAATATCCTGCTCACACTAAGTGAGAAGTTTGGGGAAGAAAATAAAGAAGGAACGCTGCTTCAGCTTCCTTTTTCTCGGAAAGACCTCGCCGATATTGCGGGTACTACAACGGAGTCAGCCAGCCGGGTAATGAGCATGTTTCAGAAAGAAGGGATTATAGAAACCGGCCGGCAGTGGGTTTCTATCATAGACGAGCAAAAGCTCAAAAATCTGAGCTAAATTAGGACGTATTGCTATCAAGACTTGGCTTGGATAATTTCTCCACGCCATGCTTTCATATACTTGTTTATTAAGAACCTGTGCTCTGTATCTATCAAATTTTTTATTTCATTTGGCTAAACATCAGGAAGTAGAACTGTGGTTATTGAGCGCTTTACTTTATCTAAGGTTTTACTAAGATTTTAGAATAAAATCATTCTATACTTTTACATTAATAGTGGAGAATCTACGAAGCAATTTTTCCACATAAATGGCTATTCTCTGAAGGGTCCAATATTCAAATTCCGTAAATAATCTTTAATTTGATTTCTCTGTATTTACTTATTGAATTTGGGTGATTAAACGTATTTATTTACCAGTAAGATAGGTTGCGACTTATATGCTTATGCTTTTTAAGCAGAATACGTAAATATGTTGTACTATTTTACCACTCATTTTTACCACTCATTCACTTACTCACTCACTCAAATATCGAAGAAATAACTATGTCGAACATTACGCATACAAAAATAAAGCCTTCCCATGCAGGCCAAGTAGAGGCTGTATCAAAAAACGGGAGCAAGGGTTCCGAAGCTAAATCATATGAAGAAACAGGAACGCTGCAAGATTTCCTTAAAGGAATGAAACAACGAAACCCGGGAGAAACAGAATTTCAGGAAGCCGTTGAGGAAGTAATGGAATCAGTTTGGGACCTGATTGAAGATAATCCTCAATACAAAAAATTGAATATTCCCGAGCGTATCACAGAGCCGGAACGAACCGTCATATTTAGGGTGCCCTGGACTGATGATGAAAGTAAAGTACATGTAAACCGTGGATATCGCGTTGAATTCAATTCGGCCATTGGCCCGTACAAAGGCGGGCTACGATTTCATCCTACCATAAACCTGGATATTCTAAAGTTCTTGGGTTTTGAACAAACGTTCAAAAACAGCCTCACTACTTTACACATGGGGGGAGCCAAAGGTGGATCTGATTTCAACCCAAAAGGAAAATCGGACGCGGAGATCATGCATTTTTGTCAATCTTTTATGTCTGAATTAT
>JBDNFJ010000431.1:0-2142 GCA_041689895.1 Gracilimonas sp.
ATCTGTAGATAAAGAAGTCACCTTAAAAGCAAACCGAGAAGATCTTCAAGAAGACTTTGATCAAGCTTATAAAAAGTATAAAAGCCAGATGCAGCTACCGGGGTTTCGTCCGGGCAAGGTGCCTATGGGGCTTGTGAAAAAGCGGTTTGGTAAAGAGATTGAACAAGAAGAAATCAGCAACATCATACAAAAGGTATTTGAAAAAGAAGTTGTGCCTGAGTATGAGCCGATTGGCGAAACGGAAATGTTAGATTTCACTTGGGAGAATGATGAGCTGGAAGTGAAATTCAAAATTGGTACGAAGCCGGAAGTTGAAATCTCTGATCTTTCCAAGATTGAAGTGAATAAGATGGTTCACGATGTAACCGATGAGGAGGTGAAGGAGGAAGTAGAGCGCACCTTAGAGAGAGAAGGCAACTGGGAAGATTTGGATGAAGCTGCTACGGAAGAATCGCAGGTATTAGTGGATGTTGTTTCTCTAAATCATGGAGATGAAGACAAAGACCAGCGTATTGATTTGCGAAGCGATGATGCCGCAGATTTTTTGGAGCCGTTAAAGGGTAAAAAAGCCGGCGATGTGGTAAAAATGAGCATCCCACACGGCGATCACGAAGATGAGCTGGAAATCACGGTAAAGAAAGTTCAGAAAATGCATAAAGCTGAACTTAATGATGAACTTATTAAGGCCCAAAGTAACGGTAAGGCCGATAACGAAGACGAGTTCAGAAGCTACATCAAAAGCCAGATGCAGCAGTATTATGATCAAACAGCGGAAGATTTATTTAAGAATGATGTAGCCGATGCTCTTGTTGAAGCACATGACTTTGAAGTGCCGACTACCTTTGTAGCTCAAATTCAGGAATCTTATGTAGAGCAGTTAAAGCAGCAGAAAGGCGAGCTTCCTGCTCATTTTGATGCTGAACAATACAAAGATGGCATGAAAGAACGTGCAGTACGCGAAGGGAAATGGTCGTTCATTAGCCAGAAACTGCAAGAAACATTTGAAGATATCGAAATAAAACCCGAAGATATTGACGAGCACTTAGCGGTGGAAGGCGCCCGCTATGGCATGCCGGTTGACCAAATGAAGCAGTTGTACGCACAGCAGCCGCAAATGCTTGAGCAATTGCGGAGCAGCATTCGTGAAAATAAAGTGTTTGACATTCTTGGAGATAAGGTTTCTATTAAAGAAATGGACAAGGATAAATACCAAGAATTACAGGAAAAGAAAGACAAGAAGAATAAATAACCTATATCAGGACCGTATTATGTTTACTAAGCAACCTCTTTATGAAGACCCAAGTTTGGCTTCTTCACAACCTATCCAAAACAACCTGGTTCCAATGGTTGTGGAAACTACCAGCCGGGGTGAACGCGCTTACGATATCTATTCGCGGCTACTCAAAGATCGTATTATCATTTTGGGCTCTGCGGTAAATGATGCGGTTGCCAGCTCCATTATGGCGCAGCTTTTATTCTTGGAATCTGAAGATCCTGAAAAAGACATTAATTTCTACATTAATAGTCCGGGTGGTGTTGTCTCCGCAGGTTTAGCTATCTATGATACCATCCAGCATATTAAATGTGATGTAGCTACTACCTGCATGGGAATGGCCGCAAGTATGGGCGCCGTGCTGTTAACGGCAGGCACCAAAGGCAAACGTAGCTGCCTTCCACACTCTCGCGTTATGATTCACCAACCACTGGGCGGAACGCAGGGCCAGGCCAGTGATATCGAAATTGAAGCTCGAGAGATTATCCGTGTAAAAAAAGAACTCAGCCAGATTTTAGCCGATCATAGTGGCAACACGATTGAACAAATTATGGAAGACTCTGATCGCAACAAATGGCTAACCGCAAACGAAGCCAAAGAATATGGCTTGGTGGATAATGTGATTACCAAATCCAACATTTCCAAATAATTAGCATTTTCATTAAATTTAGCTTGTTATGAGCGAGAAAGAGAAAAACAGCGATATTGTACACTGTTCATTTTGCAGCCGCTCCAGCTTAGAAGTAAACAGCATGGTGGCCGGTCCCGGAGTGTATATCTGCGACCGTTGTGTAGAAGATGCCTCAAGTATCATTAAAAGTGATTTGGCTTCCTTAGCCCGGCGTCGGGAAAAAAGCTTCAAGCCAATG
>JBDNFJ010000432.1:0-4982 GCA_041689895.1 Gracilimonas sp.
AAGAAATACCATGACACCAAAAATGAAGCACGCTCGGTTGAGCTAATGAATTCTCTGAGCGGAGATGCCAGCGTAACCATCAAACAACTACGGGAAACGATATGGGCACTCAATCAAAACAGCTTGAATCTGGAGGGCTTTATTGACTACCTCAAGCAATATTTTAAAAGCCAAAGCGCACTTAATCATCAACTCAATATTCATTATAATTTGGAAGCAGGAGAGATTAAGCTAAGCTCAACCCAAGCACTTAATATATTCCGAATTATTCAGGAGGCTTCTCAAAATACATTGAAATATGCTGAAGCAGAGAATCTGACTATTTCATTTAAGCAGCAAAATGGAGCGTTAATAGTGAGCGTGAAAGACGATGGAATGTTTGAAAAAGGGGAACCGTCGATAGATGGAGGTTATGGCTTTGGGAATATGAAAAAGCGGGCCGCCGAATTAGACGGATTGCTCGAAATAGATACCAAAAATGGGACAGAAATCAAGCTTACCATAAGCCTGTAAATACCAATTTCGGGGTATAGTATTTTTAAGAAAATGGAAGCATTATTAAGCAGGATGCAAACACTAAATATGAGGGGTTATGAGTATAAAAGTTGGAATTATTGAAGACCATAAAATATTCAGGAAGCGACTTTCGGAGCTGCTCTCTTTTTATAATGAAATACAGTTAGTGTTTTCTGTTGAACGAGCCGAGGCATGCCTAAGCTATATAGAAAAGGGTGAAAATCTGCCGGATGTCTTGCTGATGGATATCGAACTTCCCGGACTTTCGGGCATTGAGGCTACCTTCCAGATCAAGGAAAAACACACTGAAATAGATATCATCATGTTTACGGTATTTGAGGATGATGAGCGCATTTTTGAATCCATTCAAGTGGGCGCCACGGGTTATTTACTAAAAGATGAGCCGATTGAACAGGTTGTTCAGGCCATTAAAGAAGTGCGAGAAGGCGGAGCTCCCATCTCGCCTACCATTGCGCGAAAGCTCATGAAATTGGTATCCGGAATCGATAAGAAAGAAATTGCAGAGGGGGATGAGTATGAGCTGGTTCCCTTCAATCTTTCCCCGGCAGAAATTCGAATTTTGGAGCAGGTAATTGAGGGGAAATCAAATAAAGAAATTGCTGCGGATGTATTTTTGAGTCCTTGGACGGTGAAAACACACATCAAAAATATTTATAAGAAAATGCAGGTGAATTCAAGAGCGGCTGCAGTGCGACTGGCGCTAAAACGAAACATTGGGTAAGTGTAGAATAGGAAAGGCTGGAGATTTGTAGCAAGCTGACCCATATTACAAATCGGCCCGCTGGTTTTCCTGCCAGCCGAATAATGGGGAGTGAAGTGAGATCGCCTTTTACCCTTCCGAAGAAATGGTTTATATGTGATAAATCTGACCGGTACCGGCAGAATACCTTCTTGTTACACAAGCATCCAAATACTGTTAACCCACACCAGAAAAAGACGGACAAAAGAAAAGCCCTGCATTCCTGCAAGGCTTCTTGGCATCAACTTATTGTAGTTGATTTAGTCATGTTTGAGAGCCGTGTTCCAAATTGTTTGATAACCAAATTCTTGCTGTTTCTCGGTTAGGTCTTTTAGTGATTGCCGAATTAGCTTCACAATTACGTCTTTTTGACCAATTCTATTCAGTGCATTTAAGTCAGAAAATTCAGATTCGCTAAACGAAACTCCTGGGCCTTGAATGTTGCCTTGCACCCATACATTAGAAGTTCCATCAAAGCCTTGATTCTGGCCAGTTACACGGTAGCTTACATTTGGAAGAAGAACAATGGTATTGTCTTTTCCACCAGCAACTTGATAGTTGATTACAATGTCCATGAAAGCGTCCATGTTCATGTCTCGCGTCAATCTCGCAGCAGGTCCATTATCAGCAATAAGCGATGTTGTTCTGTCGCCGAGAATTTCGCCCATAGAGTTGGCAATTAGCCTTTTTGAACCTCTCAAGTTCTTTGCAATATATTCACTATTGTTTTCGTCTTTAGGAGTGTAAAAGTCATTATAGATTGGGTTTGAAGTAATTTCATTTATATCTACTATAGAAACTCCGTATTCATTTTTCAAAGTTGAAATTATATCAGCATAAATACTCTCTAAATACTGATTCCAAAATACATCATCTAACTTAGGGAACTGGAAAGTTGTTGTGGTGGTGAGGATTTCATGATAATTTTCACTAGTTGTAACTGTTTTTTTAAACAAAGTGCCTGAAACGCTAAGAGATGAAATCCCCATTCGTTTTATATTGGTGTTTAAAGGACGTGCATACCAAGCATTTGAGCTAAACGCTTCGTATTTAAACTCACCATTTACTTCCTTCGATTTACCTGTTGCTTTCACATAAGATCGGCCTTCAGCATCACCTGTTACGGTTACAGCTTTTGAATCATATGAAGTCAAATCTTTACGGAAATATGGGAAAGGGTTGCTTGTATCATCTCGGTTATGCTCTACCATGCTCACTAATAGATAATTTTCACCTTCTGCCCAATTAGTAACATCTTTACCTGTTAGACCACCGCCATTAATATGCTTATGCTTAAAAGCATCAGCTGGGATACTAATTTTGTTGTCTATGATGGCTGATTGGAAGTTAGCAAAACCTTTTGCCCCAACCGCGTTAGTGATAAGTGAAACGATAACTCGTTTACCTCGAGCAGCGGCATCATAATCCAACTCAATTTCTAAAGGTGAATTTACATCAATGGTGGCGCTATCGGCACTTCCGTTGATACTTTTAATGCGAATTTTTGGTAAAGGGGAGATAGAGAACTCGGTAGACTCTCCATTTGAACTCGCCATTACTACTTTTTTTGTGGTCTTGTCGTCGCCATCGAAACGAGCGAAGTAAGCACCACCGCCATAACTTTTGGCTTCTTGTCCATCTACAGTAACGGTGCCATCAAAGTTAATCATACCAATGGCGCCTGCTGGCTTTATAAACTGAACGCCCACTAAGTTTTCCCCTTCCACCCAGTCTTCCGTTCCTAACGTGGTAATTCCTACATCCGAAGAATAGATATTGGATTGATATAGCCCAATTGCAGCCATCTTGTCGAAATCAGCTTCTTTCTTGGTCATTATCTTTAGCACCATTCCGCCCATTTTGGATTTAACAGTAGCGCAACCTGTTAATAAAATGGAGAGACTAGCTAATACTACTATTGTTTTTTTCATTGTTGTTCCCTAGTTGATATTTCATCATAAAATGAGAAACATGGCGGCGGTATTAAATCACCCATTTGGGGTATTTTTAAAGATTTTTAGCATTTGATTTTGAACTTTGGTCCGAATACTACAATCAAATAGTAGCAGAGTATTCATTTCAAGTTATCCTGCTTTTACAGATTGAATCGTCGGAATTTTAGTTTTTATAAATTTAAACCCGTCAAAGAGTTTGGTCTAATAAAGCACTGCTCCCCGGAAGAAATATTTTTCCATTGCCAACGTCTTGTTTGTAACGAGAGAAAACAGCAACGGTAGAACCAAACTACAAAAACTGTAACCCTAAATGTGTATAAGACGTCTTGTTTTGGCTCAGGGTGAGGACCGTGGGGGAGGGTTTTGCAAGTTTAAAAATAATAAAAAATCAGGATTCTTTGACGCATTAATATTCCTGATATAAAGGAAAAATACCCAATTTGGGCTATATATATTCTTCCATTAATCTTTGATTATGTGATACGACCAAAGTTTTTTGGTGGCTCATTTTTAAATTAAAATAGGGTATATGATGAAAAAATTACTAATAGTTCTGCTAGCTATGTTTTTTGCGGTTAATATAAAAGCGCAGAATAAAGTACAAGAACAAATAGACGAGCAATATATAAACGCCTCCCACAAAGCCTTTATGTATCAAGTTTCCTCAGATAATAGAATTTCTGATGAGTGGCTTATTAATCTTAGGAAAGAATACGACAAGGCAGTTAAAGGCAAAGATGTAAACGAGATTCTTGAAGCCCAAGATTTAGCGGGAGACACTACTTTTTCATTTACTGAGTATAAAGGCTACCAGGACACGATGTTTGCGCCGTATGAGTATTTGGTGTCAGCAAGCGAGGGAACTACTGAGAACTATACTTCTTCTTACAATAAATATTTATATGTTGCCGATAGCGCCAAGTGGACTCCAAAAGAAATCAGGACTTCATACAGAGTTGAGGCTTATGGTGATAGTTCAATAGCATTATACTATAACTACAATCAACCCGAGCCATACACTGGCACCAAAGGCTTGTACCCCAAAGTAGCTACTGGTGGAGCAGATTACGAGTATTACAGAGAGAATTACACCCCTGAGGAAGGTTGGAAGAAACAGGAGCGAGGCCTTTCATATAGAAATGAAAATGGGCAAGATACACTGTCAAAAAGATTTTATTATAATGCTGAAAAGCAAGAATACGAGCTTGGTGCGGTTACAAGATATATTCAAGAAGAGAACTATTACTTATACGGAAATGAATATTATAACGGTGGAGTAAAATACTCTGAAAGTAAACAAGAGCAGACTCCATCTTACGACTTAAACGAGCAAAAATACTTTGACAGTGAGGGTGAAGTTACGAGCTGGGATTGGAGTTATACCAAGAAAGAAGCTGGGAATAGATACATTTATCAGATTGTTAAGCAATACGATTCAAACCTAAAGCAGCTTGTTGGTAAAGATAGTTTACACTTTATGTACTCTAATAATGATAAACTAGTGGAAGCTATTGGATACGATTGGCTAGACTCTAAGTGGGTAATGTCTGAAGCGTACAATAGTTACAATCGTACACTGGCTAATGAAAAAGTAGTAGTAGATTCTGTATTTATATTTAAAATAAAATACAACGCCGAAACAAATAAAGGGGAACTTGACGGCGTAATCAGTAGAACAGAAATGGATTATGATGCTAATGGAAATCAAATTGAGGTAAGAAACTACATGAATGCTACTGGTGGCTTGTACC
>JBDNFJ010000433.1:0-1754 GCA_041689895.1 Gracilimonas sp.
ATGAAATTGTGTATTCTGATTTTGATGATTCATCTGAAATCTTGATCACTGCATCAACCAAAGACCTACGAGCTTTTGTGGAGAAATATGGCAAGGAAGATGATGCTTATGAAAAAAAGGTAATCCTAAAACGTGCTTCAGATGAAGAAACGAAATAAGCTAAAAGGGAAGTGGTTGATTTATGGGATTTTTTGGGCCATTTCCTTTTATGTCAGTTTAGAAGTTTTTAGTCAAACCGATCAAATTCGTGTTATTGACGTGATTTACACCACTCTTTTTTATATTCCGCTGTTGTACGCGGTATCCCTTCACTCCTTCTACTTAATCCCAAGCTTACTGGCGAAATCACGATTTTGGCTATACGGATTCACACTTGTGGCACTTCTGGCAACTGTATATCCTATTTATGAGTTCACGTTCTCAATTCTGGCCGGTTGGCTGTTTTCAGGCTTTTATTTGGTGGGGGTTCATAATTTGTTTGAAGTGGTAGGTTTCGCTCTATTATATCTCGTGGTTAGCTCATCCATAGAGTTTGCGGGGAGCTGGCTGGAAGCACTGAGAACAAGAAGTAAAATTATTGAATTGGAATCCCAAAATACGGCCTCTGAACTTAAAGCATTGCGAGCGCAGGTAAATCCTCATTTTTTGTTCAATTCCTTGAATACCATTTATAGTGAAGCGCTTAAAAAATCGGACAAAGCGCCGCAGTTAATCCTGAAATTGTCGGATATGTTACGGTATGTGGTGGATAAAATAGAACACGAAAAAGTTCCTTTGGAAGAAGAATTGGAGTACTTGTCCAACTTTATAGCTTTACATAAAGAGCGCTTAAATAATCCCGAACAGGTTCACTTCTCTACTTGGGGTGATTTTTCGGAGGGCGAGATAGCCCCTTTATTACTACTTATTTTTGTGGAAAACTGCTTCAAACATGCCGATTTAACTGAGAAAAAAGCTAAGATTCACATTGAGCTTAAAATAGAAGATCAACAGCTAAGCTTATGTTGCAAAAACACGATATTCAGGGAAAGTAAAAAGGAGAAAAAAACAAGTGGGTCAGGAATTCAAAATGCAAAGCGTCGGCTGGAATTGGCGTATAAAAATAGGTATAGTCTGAAAATAAATGAACGTAGTGATTTCTACGAAACCGAGCTAAAAATGGAATTAGACTGATGTTGAACTGTATGATTATTGATGATGAGCCGGCAGCTCGGGCAATACTTCAGAAATATATAACGGATACGCCGGAGTTGAAGCTGGCCGGGATTTGCAAAGATGCGCTGGAAGCACGAACGGCTTTAAAAGATCTAAACGTAGAGTTGCTATTTCTGGATATAAATATGCCACGGCTTTCAGGTATTGACTTTCTGAAAAGCCTAAGGCAACCACCTAAGGTAATTCTCACAACCGCTTACTCGGAATATGCGCTGGAAGGTTTTGAGTTAGATGTGGCCGATTATCTGCTGAAACCATTTTCCTTTGAACGTTTTCTCAAAGCGGTAGATAAGGTATCGACGCAGCTAAAATTCGATAAAAGTGAAAATGAAGGATACATCACCGTAAAAGCAGATGGCAAATTATATAGAATACATTTTGATGAGATTCTACTGGCTGAAAGTCAGGGCGATTACGTGGTTCTTCACACCACCGAAAAAAAGATCACGTTTTATCAAACGATGAAAGAATTAGAGCAGCAACTGCCCGAGCATCTTTTCTGCCGGGTGCATAAATCGTATATTGTTTCGTTGAGGAAA
>JBDNFJ010000434.1:0-7962 GCA_041689895.1 Gracilimonas sp.
CGCACACATCAAAATATTCGAGCTGACCTTTGCGGGCTGCATCGGGCCAGGCTTGGTGAGAGTGTCCGGTAAAAAGCAGCCGTTCTCCCACATTATAATAGGAGTAGTGAGGAATGAGTTTGTTTGCTAACGTATCAATATCTGCCATGAGAAAAATCTGTTTTGGTTTTATAAACCGGATGATTGAATAAAATGTTCACTCCTAAAGTTTAGCACGAATAGCCCATAAATCTGGGAAGATGGGGTGATTTAGGGTTTTGTACAGATATTTCACTCCATCGGAACCTCCGGTTCCTTTTTTTGTACCTATGGTGCGCTCCACCATTTTAACATGTCGATACCTCCATTCCTGCAGACCTTCATCGAAATCAAACAATAATTCTGCGATAAATGCGGCGTCCGAATTATCCTGCAAAACTTTAATTAATACGTTCTGATGTTCTTCGGAAGGCTCGTGAATTAATCCTCGTGTGTTTATTCGTTCAGGCTTTATGTTATAGCCTCGGGTTTGTAAGTACACGCAATAACATTCCCAAAGCGTTGATTCCTGCATGCGTTGTTCTAAAATCTTGAGATGCTCCGGCTGGTCCTTGTGAGCTTCTTTCATTAGAGGAAAGCGAAGACCACATATAATTTCAATTTCCCGGAACTGGAGAGACTGAAATCCACTGGAATTACCCAGAAATTTTCGAAAACTATTAAACTCAAGAGGGGTGAGGGTTTCAAGAATATCGAGCTGAGAAACCATGGTTTTGAGAATCGTAAGAATTCGTCGCATCGTTTTTGCTGAACCCCAAGTATTGCCAGCTTCCAAATCGCCGCGGAGTTTCCCAAATTCCTGGAGAATCTGTTTGAACCAAAGCTCATAGGTTTGATGTATAATGATGAATAGAACTTCGTCATGTTCAGGCGGATCTGACTTTAGTTCTTGCAGCGCGGTTAGTTCATTAATCTTTAGATAATTGGTGTAGGTCAATCCCATGACTTTTGAATTTGGTGAAAGAAAATAAAGATGCAAAAGTCTGCTCTAAATATTCGTATTCAATACTGGTTGTTTGTTAGATTAAATACCACTTTATGTTGCCATACATCCACCTTTCGATAACAATGGATATTATAACAAAACAATGGGAAGTAGTAATAAAATAATGCTATAACTATCTTCGCTCAACGAATTAACATACGCTATGAATATACTGATTGCAGACAGTGGAGCCACTAAAACAGAATGGGTTTTAGTACATGATAACGGCGAGATGGAATACTATCACACCGATGGCCTAAATCCATATTTCATGTCCACCGAACAGTTAATTAGTGTGATTGATACCGGCCTTCGGAAAGCGATTGAACATGCTTCGATAGATGCGATTTATTTTTATGGAGCCGGTTGCGGAAGTGAAGCCAATAAAGAGATTGTGCGCAACGCGATATCGGCTTGTTTCACTGGCTCTCTCGTTTATGTTGATACGGATATATTGGCTGCTGCTAAAGCTTGTTTTGGGAACAAACCGGGGGTTGCATGTATTCTGGGCACCGGTTCAAATTCGTGTTTGTATGATGGAGATATCATCACAAAGAAAATCGTATCATTAGGATTTACACTGGGTGACGAGGGAAGCGGGGGGTATTTTGGAAAACAGATATTACGTAGCTATTTCTACAAATATATGCCCCAAGATTTGCGACATAGCATGGAAGAGCACCATGATATGAGACTCGAAATAATATTGGAGAAGGTATATAAACAGCCAACTGGTAATCGCTTTGTAGCATCTTTTTCCCAAATATTAGGTGAGTTTCCCGACCACCCTTTCATCCAAGAAATAGTAAGAAATGGCTTCATAGATTTCGCTGATAATCAGTTGACTTACTTTGGGGATATTACCAATCAACCCATAGGTTTTGTAGGCTCTGTTGCAGCTATTCACAAAGAGATTTTGGGGCAGGTCCTTTCCGAGCGTGGGCTAAATTTGGAGATTATAATCCGGAAGCCAATTGAGCGCCTGGTGCAATATCATCTTGAAAGGAGGGAATCTTAGAGCGTAGCTTTTATATCAAAAATACGCTGTACGGAGCTATCAATGCGCTTTTCTGTAATTTCACCTTCTTCCACCAACTCTTCGATTGCGCCGATAGCATGCTGCAGCTCAACAGGTTTCTTCAAAAGATTGTTGCCAAAACAGAACATATCGAGTCCTGCCAGTAACCCAGCTTTGAGTGATTCTTTAAGTTCGTAATGATCAGAAATAGCACGCATTTGCATATCATCTGATATGATTACTCCCGTAAAATTAAGCTGATTGCGAAGTAAATAATGGAGCACATGCTTGGAAAGAGTTGCAGGTTTATTCGGGTCCAGATTAGCGTTGAAAATATGTGCCGTCATAATTATAGGACATAGACCTTCTGCAATTAATTTTTTATAAGGGATTAGCTCTTCCTCACTCCAGCTATTTGTAACATCTACAAACCCGGCGTGCGTATCGTCTTCCGCACTTCCGTGTCCCGGAAAATGCTTGCAGCAGGTTAGTATATTTTTCTTCTGATGTCCTTTAATATATGCGCGTGCGTGATTGGTTACCTGCTCGGCGGAACTACCAAAAGAACGTTCCCTTTGGGCTATAATAGAGCTGCTCTCACTAAGCGCAAGGTCTACCACCGGTGCAAAGTTGAGGTTGATATCGACTTCCCTCAACATGCCTGCAATCTTTTCTCCTTCCTGCTCAGTGAACTTAACATCTGGTTGGCTGCTCAATGTTTTATGTGATTTTGTAGGAGGAAAACCATACTCAGGCTTGAGCCGATGTATAAGTCCGCCTTCCTGATCAATCCCAATAAACAGCGGTAAATCGGATGCATCATAAAGTGCGTTTGTCAGCCGTTTAACCTGCTCGGGCGATTGTATATTATGAACGGGTTTGCCGTGAACCATATCCTTGTCGAACAGAATGACACCACCGGGTTTATATGATTTAATCATGCGAAGTACAGCAGAATCTTCGATGATATCATGACCTTGGAAACCCACTATAAAAAGCTGTCCAATTTTTTCTTTTAAGGTGAGATTTTTAAGAGATATTTTATTGTGAGGCATGGAATAGCAGGGTTGAAGTGTTTTACAATCACCGTTTATTATAGGCTGAGGTTCAACATCAAAATGTATAACTTCAACCGCTTGATGCGAAAATAACGAACTAATTATCATCATGACCAAAAAATATACCCTATTATTTTTGATGCTCTTATTTTCGGGCTCATTTGTATCAACTCTTCAAGCACAGGCAAAGGTAAAAACAGGGATAGAAGTGCTTGCGGAGCATAACTTTGATTTACTTCAGGGGAAAAAAGTTGGGCTTATAACGAATGCAACTGGCGTAAATGCCCAACTGCGCTCCACCATCGATATTATTAATCAAGCACCTGGAGTTGAAATTACCGCATTATATGGCCCGGAACATGGAGTAAGAGGAGAGTTCGCCGCTGGGGATAAAGTGCATAATTACACAGATGAAACAACCGGACTACCTATTTTTTCCTTATATGGCACTACGCGAAAACCTACCTCACAAATGCTAAAAAATGTAGAGGTGCTGGTGTATGACATTCAGGATATCGGGGTGCGTTCCTACACCTATATCAGCACCATGGGATTGGCGATGGAAGCTGCTGCCGAGCATGATATCGAGTTTATTGTTTTAGACCGCCCCAATCCACTGGGTGGACTAAAGGTGGAAGGAAATATCGTAGAAGAGGGTTATTTCTCCTTTGTTAGTCAGTTTCCCGTGCCTTACGTGTATGGACTTACGCCCGGCGAAGTGGCCAAAATGATTAATGAAGAAGGCTGGCTGGCGGGTGGAAAGAAATGTGATTTAAAAGTAGTTGAAATGGAAGGATGGAGCCGGGATATGACTTTTGGCGCAACCGGCTTCCCGTGGGTTCCAACCTCGCCTCATGTTCCACACAAATACTCGCCCTATTTTTATGTAGCAACGGGGATGATGGGAGAATTAGGCGTATTCTCAGAAGGAGTTGGCTATACGCTTCCATTTCAGCTTTTTGCGGCAGAATGGATTGATGAATTAGCTTTGGCTGAGAATATGAATGCGTTGGGGATTCCTGGTGTTCTTTTCAGGCCCATTGTTTTTAAACCATTTTATGGAAGAGATGTGGGTAAAACACTGCACGGTGTTCAAATTCATTTTAGCGATTATACCAAAGCCGACCTTATGAAACTACAGTTCTGGTTCATGCAGGTACACCGAGAAATGTATCCCAATAAAGACATATTTGAAATGGCGAAAAGGCGTTGGGGAATGTTTGATAAAGTCTCGGGCACCGACCAAATTAGAAAACGATTTAGGAAGGCATATAAAGTGTCCGACATCGCAGAATATCTTGATAAGGATGTGAAGGCATTCAAAGAAAAATCATCCAACTATTATCTGTATAAATAATTATTTATGAAATACCTCAGTTTTTTAGTCATAGCTTTTCTGGCTGCAACTAATGTGTGCGCGCAAGTTGATGTGGCACCCTACGACACCACTATTTCGGCAACCACAGAGTCATTGTATTTAAACATTGTTATTCCGGAAACGGATACGGTTTCTTATGGCTCACAGAGATACAGAATAGCCGCAAATACGAATCCCGCCGCACAAGCCTTCATCAATGGGGAAGAGGTGAAGGTGTATGAAAGTGGCGCTTTTGTAGATGTAATGGAGGATTTAGAAGATACCACCGCCATAGAATTTAAGGTAAGCATGAATGGAGAAACCATCACCAAAACCAGATATCTGATTAAGCCGGAGCCCCCGAAGCCTGTTAATCTGAAGGGGAAGGTAATTTCAGACCAAAAGGTAAAACCCGCAAGTAATCGCTGGCTGAGTACTGGAGAAGTACTGGAAGTGCAATTTTTAGGAACACCCGGGGAGGAAGTGGTTTTCAATATTGATGATTTTAAAAGGAATATACCAATGGAGGAAGTGCAAGAAGAGGATGCTGGAATTCAGGGGATATATAAAGGAACGTATGAAGTACGCTCCGGTGATGTGGTAGATAAGCAGCACATCACCTTTAAAATGAGAAAGAATTTCTTGTCGTATAAAAAGAGAACGAGCGAGTTCACGGTGAGTTTTAACGGGCTCCCGCGCGTGGCAAGGGTAACCGATGAGCATGCTTACCTGAATATAGGAATGGGAGATGACCGCTTGGGTGGAGCTGAATATGGTAAACTTGAACCGGGAGTTAAGCTAAATATAATTGGCCTCAAGCTTGAGAATTATAAGGTGAAGCTCTCAAATAGCCTAAGCGCTTGGATTCCCACTCGCTTTGTGGAACTTCTCAGCAAATACGAAGCACCGGTGCAATCATTAACCGGCAATATTCGTGTTTCAGGACGGGCTAAATCAGACTTGATTACGCTAAGCCTTTCGGAGAAGTTGCCGTACATATCGTACACCGAGCTGAACCCAAATCGTATTATTGTGGATGTTTTTGGAGCCACTTCTAATACCAATTGGAAGATTAAGGGCCAGGGTTCAACGGGCATCAAAGAAGTGACTTGGCGCCAAATGGAGGATGAGCGCTTTCGATTGATTATTAAACTTAATGAGGCACAAAATTGGGGCTATTCCGTAGGGTATGGATGGGGAGCTCAGCTGAATGTTGTGGTAAGGCGTCCACCGGTAGTTTATAACGTTGAAAATCCGTTGGAGGGCAGAACCATTGCGGTTGATGCTGGTCATGGTGGAGTTAACAAAGGCTCATTGGGTGCGGCTGGATTTCAGGAAAAAGGGGTTACGCTCGAAATCACTAAAAAGGTGAAAGAATTGCTGGAGGAGAAAGGAGTGCAGGTAGTGCTCACCCGAGTCGACGATAGCACCGTTTACATGAGTGAGCGTAAAAAAATAACACTCGATAATCGAGCGGATTTGCTGGTTAGCATTCACAATAATTCTATTGGTTATGCAAGTGACCCTGTAAGTGTGCATGGAACCGGAGCTTTTTATAAGCATATAGCTTTCAAGCCACTGGCTGCAATTATATATAAAAAGATGATGGAATTAGGGTTCAGAGATTACGGACTTACCGGTAGCTTCAACTTCTCACTGAATGCCCCAACTGAATTCCCAAACGTGTTGATAGAAACCGCTTTTATCTCAAATCCTAAAGAAGAAATGTTACTTACTAATCCTGAATTCCAATACAAGATAGCTTCCCAAATTGTGAAAGGACTTGAAGAATTCTATTTGAACTACGCCTATTTGGATAGGTAATTTTAAACCTGAGTTTTATCTTTCTTCTTTCCAAATTGGGGATCGATATTAACAAATTTGGTTACAATAAATATGGGAATTGTGGCAATCATCACCCAAATAAAGAAATGCTCGTAGCCAAGCCATTCTTGCATAAAACCACTAACAGCGCCAGGTATAAGCATACCCAGTGCCATGAATCCTGTTCCAAAAGCATAATGAGCAGTTTTATTTTCTCCCTGAGCTACATAAATCAAAAACATGAGAAATGCTGCAAATCCGAAGCCGTATCCAAATTGTTCAATCCCAACAAATGCACTGATTATTGTATAAGAATCGGGCTGATAATGGGCCAGTATCACATACACCAGGTTAGGGAGATTCATTGCAATAAGCATAGGCCATAACCAGTATTTAAGGCCTTTACGAGAGATTACAATACCACCGAGTATTCCCCCAATGGTGAGTGCAATAACCCCAATGGTTCCATTTATAAAACCCAGATCTGTGGTGGATAATCCCAGCCCACCCACAGAAGGTTCGTCTAAGAAGAAGGGGGCTCCCATTTTTACCAATTGTCCTTCAGCAAAACGGTATAGCAGAATAAAGGACAGCGCAACCCAGATATCTTTCTTTTTAAAGAAATCTGCAAAAACCTTGAAGAAAGAAAGCACCTGCTCTCTTGTGTCTTCAAATTCTTCCGCTACATCGTCTACAGGCTTGGGGATAGATAGGGTGTGATATAATGCGAATACGATCATAACGGAACCTATAATTGCAAAGGTAATAGCCCACGCCATGTTGATAGCAGTTCCGTGTTCTATCAAATATCCGGCCAGAATGACTAACAAACCTTTCCCACTTATAATGGCAAGCCGATAAAAAGTGGAGCGAATTCCTACAAAAAACGATTGGTCATCCTCATCCAGTGCAATCATGTAAAAACCATCGGCCGCAATATCATGTGTGGCAGAAGCCAAGGCCAGCATGTATAACACAATTAAACTAAAGGTGAAAAATGAAGCGCTTAGTAAGGTCAGAGCTACTCCTGCAAAAGCCGCTCCCATCACAAACTGCATCAATAAGGTCCACCAGCGCTTGGTTTTCGTATTCTCTATCAGTGGACTCCAGAATGGCTTGATGATCCAGGGGAGGTACAAAAGGCTGGTGAAGAGCCCGATATCTGCATTGGAGATATCGAGGTTTTGATACATAATGACCGAAACTTCGACCACCATGATGTACGGAAGTCCTTGTGCATAGTACAGGGATGGAATCCAAAACCAGGGATTCTTTTTAAGCTTAGAAATGACGTTCATGCCTGACTGCTGATTTGGTTAGGTTTGTACTTGTTTGAAAAACGGGATGTAGTATAAATAAAAAAAAAGCGAAAGAAATAACTCTTTCGCTTTTTATCCCAAAGGGTTAGTCTAACTCTTTCCAGCGTACAAATGCTTCCATTGCTTCGTACTCTGCAAGTCCTAATTGGTCGTAGGTTTTGGCCGTGGTGCGTGTACGGTCGTCGGCTCGTTGCCAAAATTCGCGCTTGTCGGTTCCCGGGAAAAGCGGACGATCTTTTTGAGACTGGTGCTTAAATATGGCTTTACGCTTTCGATCCGTTTCTTCTGGGCTTAGCGGAACGGCCATCTCAATGTCCTCAATATCCCATTCCTGCCATGCTCCACGGTACAGCCAAGTCCAG
>JBDNFJ010000435.1:0-2261 GCA_041689895.1 Gracilimonas sp.
ATTGAAAATAACTCCGGTTTGGGGCCTAAAATCGGTTACTATAAAGCTCCAGATGCAGATGATGGAACCATGTTTATAGGACTCCAGTCTCGTACAAAAGGAAAATATGTAGGTGCGGAACTCTCTGTCGAATACCGAGGAGAGCAAAGTTACAGCACTACCAATGGCGATTTAACACTAAAGCAAATACCCGTAACAGGATCTTTGTTATTGTTTGCACCCTTGGCTGAAAATTTTGCTCCTTATGGATTAGCGGGTTTAGGTGCTTATTATACCATTTACGATTATGATGGTGGATTTCTGAATCCCGGTGATGATACAGAGGTAAATATAGGCTACCATCTTGGTTTTGGTGCTGACATTGCGCTATCCAAATCCGCTGCATTTAACATTGATTATCGCTACCTGTTTTTGGATGGAAGCGACGATGTTGTAGACAAAAAATACAGTGGAAATGTAATTTCAGCCGGACTTACTTTTTATTTCTGAAATTAAACTAAGCTTTATTAAAAATCTCGTGCCATCCGGTACGAGATTTTTTTATTATTGGGAGATGAATAAACCGCTTACTCTTGCTTAAAATCTAAAATATGGCAGAACTCATACTCCCCGAAGTAGAATTGAACATCTATTCCCCAAAAGAACCCACCGAAATAACCGTTGTCGAAAATTATATCTGCACAAAAGAAAGCAGCCCAAATTTTGTCCGCCACATGACATTTGACGTAACCGGTACGGAGCTGGAAGGGCGCGTTCGGGTGGGGCAGTCGATTGGCATTTTACCTCCCGGCGAAAATAAAAAAGGTCGTCCTCCTAAACTTAGATTATACTCTGTCTCATCTCCCACAAAAGGAGAAGGCGGAAAATCTAATCTGATTTCAACCACAGTGAAACGCACGATTGAGGAATTGGAGGGGAAGTTCTTTATGGGCGTATGCTCAAATTATCTGGCTGATTTACAGCCGGGGGATAAAATTAGAGCAACAGGGCCGAGTGGAAAACGATTCTTGCTCCCGGAAAACCCTCATGACTTCAACTATGTGTTTTTTGCTACAGGAACGGGCATAGCTCCTTTTAGAGGAATGATTATGGAACTGCTTGAAACCGGATTTGAAGGACAAATTGCGCTTGTTTTTGGTGCCGCATATCGTACCGATTTAATTTATCCCGATTACTTTATGGAGATGGATGAGAAGTACGAAAACTTCCATTATATCACGAAGATTTCGCGGGAAGATCGCCGCGCAGATGGTTCCAAATTTTATGTGCAAACGGCTATTGAGGATGACTCAGCCATACTTTCACCTATTTTTAGTCAAGAAAATACCTTGATTTATATTTGTGGTATCAAGGGCATGGAAGCCGGAATTTATCGGAATCTGGCGATAAATGAGTTTGCAGATTACCTGTTCATCAAAGACGAATATGAGGATATGGATCCTGCCGATTGGGATTGGAAAGAAATGCGCCGTAAGGTGAAGCCGGGTCCCCGTTTATTCGAAGAGGTATATTAATAGAAGGTTTTTTAATTCAAGGTGGGTTTTCGCCAATATTCATGAATGAATTTTTGTAATCCCACCTGATACAATAAAACGCATGAAATCGGTAGCATCCGTCTTAATAGGCGTTACTTTGTCTTTAGGTACCAGATATAGGTTTCCTGAGATGTTGTAGGAGTGAGGACAGTAAACGGCTACCTCATTGTATAATCCAAAATGCTCTAAGGAGTTTTCGGTAATAAAACCTAAGCGTTTCATGCCTGCGGGCTCGCTGAACTCGATATAAACGGGTTTGGTGAATTTCTTTTTATCCCCAACAAATGCTTCTGTTAGCTCTTTGAGAGAGGAATAGACGATATTCACAATCGGTGTTTTGGTGATGAGTTTTTCGAAGAGGTGCACGATGGGGCGTAAAAAAGTTTGGGTGAGTACAAAGCCCAAAAACGTAATAGCGATAAAGCCGGTGATTATGCCAAGCCCGGGAATTTCCAGATCAAACCAGCTAAAGAAAAGATTGTTGAACAAGTCGTTCATCCATAGGGTAAAGACATATACTAAATATATGGTGGCACTAACAGGAAGAATAATAAGCATCCCGCGGAAAAAGTAATTCAGAATCGTTTTCATGGATTTGTAGATGGTTTAAGCTTTATGGAATCTAAAAGTTAATCTTCAAAGATGTGCCATAGAGAAATTGATTTGTTGATTCACTGATATATTGAGGCTGTTCTACGGTTATTTACGGATGAGGAGTAAAAATGG
>JBDNFJ010000436.1:0-1960 GCA_041689895.1 Gracilimonas sp.
AGCCGACCATAAGCTCCATAAAAATCTTGTGCGGTTTGAATAGGCAAATAGGCCAGGTTTTTATTCATGTCGGGAAGGCCGAATTTCATAATTCCACTGATGGGATAAGCCGAGGCGGCACTCATTCCATGGAAACCCTGTCCCAACAGAATCAAGGTATCTCCCAAACTCACTTTCAGATAATCCGCCAGTCCCTGAGCCACCAATATGGAGCGTTCATCATTAGCGTCGAGATACTTTCCGGCAATAATCTTTTGATCCGGTTTGCTCAATTTTTTTTCTTTTTCCACATCAATTCCCACTACCATTGCGGCCTTACTTCGCTCTTTTCCGGCTGCCAGCACGTACGAGTCGAGTCGGGGAATAACGGTTGCTACTTCTTTGCGGGAAGCTATTTTGGAAAGAACGGTAGAATCGGCCTCAAAGCTATTATCCAGCGTTGGCTTATCATTATATCCTTTTTCCTGAACCTGAAGATGCCCGGAAAATGACCCCACGGTATTGTCTATCATTTGCACGTATAGCCCTTCCTGCATAGAACTCATCACCGACGATAGCATCACGGCCATCACCACCGACATCATGGTAATTATGGTGCGGCGTTTATTGCGCCAAATATTTCTCCAAGCCAGTTTTATATAAAGCATATCATGGAGTTAGCTATGTTTGTGTTGAAATCGCATTTTGGTCAATCTACTCTTCGCATGTTTTTTACGGAGAAAAAGCTCTCCGATATCCCTTTATTGAATTCCATGGACTTATACTCCATCACGGTTTTGTGCCCTTCTTTCTCCACCGGAATCATTTCCATGCGTGCGGGTATCATTCTTCCATCAAATTCACGGACATTCATTCCTTTCATTACATTAATTAAATCTCCGTTTTCATCATAAAATTCGGTACGTAATTGCAGGTATTCATCCTTGGTGACCCAAACCAGCACTTTATCCCAAACCACGGGTGCATCCGGCTTTGGTATCATTTTTATTTTGTAAGCCGTTCGTCCCTCAATAGTACTATCTCCTGCCAGCTCATGGGTGTAATCAGTTACAATCGATGACTCGCGAACCAGATCGTCGTTAGTGAAATCAGAACCCATCCACGATTGCATCATCATAGACGGAGGCATTTTTATGGTTCGACCTACATTTGGAACCCAATTCCAGATTTCATTACCTCTTTTTAGAAATGCTGTTCCTTCATCCCTTGCTGGGCCAGTGATGAGTATCAGCGAATATTTACTGCCCTTGCTCCAGGTTTTCATAGAAATGGTGCGCTTCCATGTGGGACGAATAATACTCATTGTCACTTCTGCTTTTAGCGATTCTCCTCTCATTTTAGCATCCATCTTGCGGATAATCTCCGTGGCATCCTGAGCCCGTAAACCGGGGGCAAATACTAACACAATGAGTAACCCAAATAGTATTGATTTAAGCTGGCACATATTCCTCCATAATTTTTGATTTCATTTCTTCAAGCGGATATTCATCCCCCATCGTAGCATACGCCAGTAGTATTCCATCCAGTAGCGCTCCTAAACGATAGGCTTCCAGTTGAGGGTCATCATAGCCCAGTTCCTCAAATATTTTTACATACAAAGCCATCTGGTTTTTATTGACCTGCTCTATTTTGGACTTCAAGCTGTGTGTTGCTTCCGGCTGCAGCGCTAATCCAATGGTGAGCCGACCCGTACCCGTTTGCTCTTTGATAAACTCAAAGGTGCTCTCCAGAATCTGCCTCATTTTACCGGCAGGAGTGAAGTAATCCGGCAAATGTAAAATCTCATCCCCTACATCTACCAACTGATCAAATATAGCGGCTAAAATAGCTTCCTTACTTTCGAAGTAGTGATAGATGAGTCCTTTTGAGATTCCCGCTTTCTTTGCTACGGATGAAACACTGGTTTTTGCGAAACCTTCCTGCGCGAACTTCTTGAAGGCAGCATCTAAAATCCGCTGCC
>JBDNFJ010000437.1:0-2354 GCA_041689895.1 Gracilimonas sp.
ACCCAGCGTAACCATAATCATGACGCCCCATACTGCGGGATAAGCCCATGCGACATCCAGCTCTGGCATATATTTAAAATTCATGCCATAAACGCCGACAATAAAGGTAAGAGGGATAAAGATGGTAGCGATGATGGTTAATACTTTCATCACTTCATTCATTTTATTACTTACCTGAGACATATACATATCCAACATACCGATCATAACCTCACGGTAATTATCAAGCCCATCCAGAATTTGTACAAGGTGATCATTTACGTCTCGGAAATAGATTTTATGATCTTCGTTAATGAAAGGGGTTTCATCCCGAATCAGGCTATTTAAACTGTCGCGCAGGGGCCAAATGGCTTTTCGAAAGTAATTTAACTTTCTTCGAAGCGAATGGATTTTTTCTGGCAAGAACTCGTCAAAATTCTCAATGATAGCATCTTCCAGTTGTTCAATCTCATCACCAACGTTTTCCAATACCTTAAAATAATGATCTACAATGGTATCCATCAAAGCGTACGAAAGATAATCGACTCCATTATTTCTCAGGCGTGGAGCTTTATTGCGGAGTCGATGAAGTACGGGGTCATAAATAGGTAAATCACTTTCTTGAAATGAAAGCACCGAATTTTCACCCACTACAATACTGACTTGCTCTACCTGTAATTCCTCCGAATCTTTGATATAGTTTATCATTTTCAAAACGATAAATAAATGGGAAGGATATTGTTCAATCTTGGCTCGCTGATTGGTGCTAATGATGTCTTCCTGAACCAGTGGATGCAGCTCAAAATAGGTCCAAATCTTTTTAAGTTTTTCTACATCATGAAGCCCCGAAACATTGATCCAGGTTTTGGAAGGGGAGTCGAGATAGGGTTTACTATCGTCAATCTCCGTTAAATCATGTTCGCTTAATTGTTCACTGTCATAATCATACAGGTTGATGTGCACTTTATCTAATCGTTGATCGCCGGTAAAGTGGAGCGTTCCCGGAGCATCGCCCGGTTTTTTATCGCCACGCTTGTGTCTTAGAAATGACGGGCGCGGTAATTTTTTAGTGATTTTTTTCATCAATAAATCCTGAGATTAAAATGCATAGGTAGAATCGGCATTGTTTTGGACAAAAGATATAAAAAAGTCCTATGCTGTATTTCATGCAAAGGACTTAAAAGAGAAGTTAAAATATCAGTGGCCGATTTCACCATTTTCGGCGGCTTTCTTGAGCTTATCGTTGGCCCAGATGGCTACTTCAACCCGTCGGTTTTGTTGTCGGCCTTCTACCGTATTATTGGAAGCAACCGGTTTTTCTTCGCCATATCCCACAATGGTCATACGTCCGGGGGTTACGTCTATAAATGCCATGTACTCTGCTACCGACTTTGCTCTATCCTCCGACAATTTTTGATTATACTTTTTTGCTCCACGACTGTCCGTGTGGCCCCCAAACATGATGTTGGTGTCGTCATACTTTTTCAAAACCTTTGCAAGTTCGGCCAAGTCTTGTTTGGATGGGTCTTTTAGATTATACGAATCGGTGCTGAAAAGAATACCAGAGTCGAATGTGATTTTAATACCTTCGCCGACACGTTCAACGGAGGCATTTTGGAGATCTTCTTCCAGTTCTCGGGCTTGCGTATCCATATAATTACCAATAGCGGCTCCCGATGCTCCCCCAACCGCTGCCCCAATAATAGCGCCTGTTGTGGTATTACCGGCTGCTTTCCCAATTATCGCACCAGCTAACGCGCCCGCGCCGGCACCGATGGTTGTCCCTTTGGCTGTTTTACTCCAGTTTTTGCAGGCTGTAAAAGGTATCAGCAAAATAATGAAGAGTGCAATTGCTTTATAATAAGGTGATTTCATGATGGATATTCTTATTGAGATTCAATCACTTAAAAAAGTATTCCCATGGTTTGTTCCGAAATTATATAGCAGAATCTGTTAGATTGGGTTTTACTGATGTTTTGATGTGCACCAAAAAACTGGTTTACAAAGCCTACTAACAGCAAAATCAGATGGCTTCAGCCCGTAAAACTTCTAACGGGGGTTTATTATGAATGCCTCGGGTATTTAGCAGACCAATGATGAGTACCAAAACGGTAAGGATGAGAATCTCGATGCCTATAATGGTAAAATCAGGCACAAATGTAATATCAAAAAAGAAATAGCCGATCAGCATGCTTGCGCCTACCGAAAGGAGTAGCCCGGTGAGGGAGGCCGTAACCCCAAGCAATACGTATTCTATCACTTGTATTTTGATAACCTGACGTTTGGCCGCTCCCAATGTCCGCAGTAGAACGGCTTCCCGAATGCGTTGAAACCGGCTGGTAGCTGCCGAACCGGCTAAAACAATCAGGCCGGTA
>JBDNFJ010000438.1:0-3116 GCA_041689895.1 Gracilimonas sp.
ATACTTTATGGATAAGCCCACGGCAAGCACTGATGAGGCTGTAGATAAATTTGACATTTCAAATGCGAATGTGCGAACACGTAAGCACCGAATCCTGAGCCGCCTGCATCATTGTTATAAGCGCAAATCGAATTTATAGCCTTAAAACTATATTTCAAACCCGGAGGCTCCTAAGCTGAAGGAAACAGACCAAGAGAGAAGATTTACTAAGTTTAAAGGAACGCTTATTTGGTAGAAATACTTGATACAAACCTCGTTCAAAAAAACCACTACTGCTTCTAAAAAAAAGGATATTGAAGCTCAATTTCCAAAGAATATTATTCTTTTTTTGAGAAATAATATCATTTCTGTGCGCGAAATTGGGTGAGAAAAGACCGATTTGAGCGTGTAACAAAATTAGGAAATGAGCGAAAAAGGATCAAATAATGATAAAAATGAAAGCAAAATAATGTGTAACAAATTTTGGACTTGGAGCTATTTTGGGAAAACAGGTACTGCTTATTTCTGAATGATTGAAAATAGAAGAGCCTTTATTTGGAGGAAATAAATCATTTTTAACCAAGTATATCTCATTTGCTCATTCCCTGGTTTTTTTGAAAATGTAATAAAATCTTTCAAAAATTCGAGTTCTACTTGATTATCCGCTAAAAAACATACAACATCAGGGAAATTAAATAATCAAACTGTTTATAAGATATGTGGCTAAATATAAAATCGTTCGAAGAGTATCAGAAGACCTACGTAGAAAGTGAAAAAAATCGTCTTCAATTTTGGGATCATGAAGCAGGGACTTTCTATTGGCGTAAGCGTTGGGAAGAAACACAAACCGGAAGCTTTGAAGGGGGCGATGTTAAATGGTTTGAGGGCGGAAAGCTCAATATTACCGAAAATGCTTTAGACCGACATTTGAATACTATTGGGAATAAAACCGCATTTATTTTTGAACCCAATCACCCCGACTCATTCCGTCGAACCATCACCTATAAACAGCTACATGAAGATGTGTGCCGCTTCTCAAATGTATTGGACAGTAAAGGCATTAAAAAAGGAGATCGGGTTTGTATTTATATGGCAATGACCCCAGAGCTGGTGATTGCTGCTTTGGCTTGTGCTCGAGTTGGAGCCGTTCACTCTATTGTGTTTGCGGGATTTTCGGCTCAATCACTTTCAGAACGCATGAATGATTGCGATGCAAAAATGCTAATCACAAATGATGGTCTGCGTCGTGGCGACAAGCACGTTCCGTTGAAAGATATTTCGGACGAAGCCTTAAAGAGCAGCCCAACGGTTGAAAGCGTGATAGTTTGTCAGCGAACGAACCGTGAAATACATTGGGAAGAAGGCCGCGATCAGTGGTGGCACAATTTAATCCGAAATGCTTCTAAAGAGCATGAAGCCGTTGAAATGGATGCCGAAGATCCTCTCTTTATTTTATATACCTCCGGCTCAACCGGCAAACCTAAAGGGATTGTTCATACTTGTGGTGGCTACATGGTATTTACCAGCTACTCATTTCGTCAGGTATTTCAGGTTGGCTCAGATGATGTGTATTGGTGTACAGCGGATGCAGGATGGATTACAGGGCACAGCTACATTATTTACGGCCCGCTTTTTAATGGGGCAACGGGTATTATTTTTGAAGGTACCCCAACATATCCTGATGCCGGCCGCTTCTGGGAAGTGGTAGAGAAATATAAAGTAACTCACTTTTATACCGCACCAACGGCTATTCGTGCTTTGATGACCTTCGATCTGGATTATGTGAAGAAATATGATCTCAGCTCTCTGAAGGTATTAGGCTCGGTAGGTGAGCCGATAAACGAAGAAGCTTGGTATTGGTATCACGATCATGTCGGGAATAAGAAATGTCCTATCGTGGATACTTGGTGGCAAACTGAGACGGCCGGAATCATGATATCGCCACTTGCAGGCATTACACCTACCAAGCCTGGATTTGCCACTTTACCACTTCCGGGCGTATTTCCCGCATTGATGGATGAAAATGGGAATGAGCTAAAAGGGAATGGCGTAGAAGGAAATTTATGTATGAAGTACCCGTGGCCCGGCATAGCCCGAACCATTTATGGTGATCATGAACGGTATAAAAAAACGTACTTCAGTACTTACAAAGGATATTATTTTTCTGGAGATGGTTGTCGTCGTGATGAAGACGGTTATTACAGAATTACCGGTCGTGTGGACGATGTGCTGAATGTATCAGGCCACCGTTTGGGGACGGCCGAGATCGAAAATGCGCTGGATGAGCATCCAAAGGTAATTGAAACCGCTGTGGTTGGCTTTCCTCACGATATTAAAGGGCAAGGTATTTATGCCTTTATGATTTGTGACGTGAGTATAAAAGATAAAGAAGCTCTTAAAAAGGATTTGTTAGACCTTGTAACTAAGATTATAGGTCCAATAGCCAAGCCGGATAAAATGCAGATTGTAGAAGGACTACCGAAAACAAGATCCGGTAAAATTATGCGCCGTATTTTGAGAAAGATTGCGGCGAATGACTTGGAAAACCTTGGCGATATTTCCACCTTATTAGATCCAAGTGTGGTTGATGATATCAAAAAAGGTAGGTCGATTTAACTTTTAGATAGTTAAATCATATAAATAATGCCTGGCGACTTTAAGTTCGTCGGGCTATTTTTTTGCTTGAAAATTAGATTTTTAGATTTTTTTTCTTTTTTCCAACCCTTGGAGGGCTCAAACCACTTGGGGTTGAATAAACTTTTCGGATAGAAGCCCTCCAAGGGTTATGCTAAATTCCCCTTTGCATGGCGTCCATATACATAGTTACACCTGCCAATTCTTATGCCGAAGCAATCGCATAGTGGGAATTCAATTGTCTTATCACAACTGTGTATATTTGAAATTAGTACAAAGCAAATCATGGTTCAACATGATACCATCTCAAAAGACCAAACTATCCATCATCTTGCACTTGATGCGGGGTCTCCCCCCCTAACGCTTAATGGTGCTAATTTAAGATTTTTATAGTATCTTTAGTTAACACCTAACCAACCAAAGATAGCATGAAACCAAATAGGTCATTAGCCATAAGCACGAGCATACAAGAGTGTAAGATGGGCAATATTCTAGGGGTACTG
>JBDNFJ010000439.1:0-5559 GCA_041689895.1 Gracilimonas sp.
AAGCGCAGATTCTGCAAGTTGGCCCATCATCCCAATTTTGCCCCCACCATAAACAATGCCCCAATGTCGGCGGGCAATTTCGTTGCCTACCTGCCGGGCCAGCTCAGGAAATTTTGGGTTGATGCTTTCTCTGGAGCCGCAATACACACAGATATTCTTCATCAAGCTACGGTAAACATTCTATTCAGCACGCTATTCAGCGTCTTAACAAGATAGTGCACCTCGTCCTCGGTATTTTGCTTCCCGAAACTGATTCGGATACTGGATTTAGCCAAGTCAGTTTCTACGCCAATACCATTGAGTACGTGCGAAGGTTCTACTGCACCTGAAGCGCAAGCCGAGCCGTTAGAGACGCAAATACCTTCGATATCCAAGTTTAGAAGCAGCATCTCGCCATCAATAAACTTGTGCTGGTCATCACTAAAAGAAAGGTTAAGAATATGTGGTACCCCATCATCTTGTGGGCCATTTATATGGTAATGGAAACCATCACTCTCGTCGAGCTCCTTAAGCAGTAGTGCACGTAATTTTTCAAAGTGTTTTTGGTGGCTATCCATCTCAGAAATGGCCAGTTCCAGTGCTTTGGCAAAGCCCACAATACCCGGCACGTTTAAGGTGCCTCCACGTCGCCGCCGTTCTTGCGAGCCGCCGTTCATCCATGGAATCCAGCGGGAGCCGTTTTTCACATACATGATGCCGGTTCCTTTTGGACCGTAAATTTTGTGTGCGCTTCCGCTAAGAAAATCGACTCCCAGATCTTTCACATTCAGCGGAATCTTACCCAAACTTTGTACGGTATCGGAATGAAGGGGGATATTATGCTCTTTACAAACTTCTGCAATTTCTTTGAGTGGATTGATGGATCCGATTTCGTTATTCACCTGCATAAGCGATACGAGAGCGGTATTGTCGGTAATCACTTCTTTAACCGCTTGGGCGGTAATAGTGCCACAATTCTTCGACTTGGCAAACACCGGCTTTATACCCTGCATTTTGGCAAGTTCAACCGTATGCAGCACCGCATGGTGTTCCAGTTCAGAAGTAATGACTTCCTTCTTATCGCCGGAAATGGCTAAAACTCCTTTAATTATGGCGTTATCACTTTCGGTACCGCCGCTGGTGAAAATGATCTCAGAAGGTTCAGCCCCAATTAACTCCGCTACTTTTTCACGGGAATCTTCAACCACTACTTTTGATTTTTGGCCAAGATGGTGGGGAGAATTTGCATTTCCGTAATTTTCCTTTAGGTATGGAAGCATGGCATCCAGCACACGATCATCTAAAGGCGTTGTAGCGGCGTGATCAAAGTAAACTGTTAGCATGAAACGAATGGGGTTTGGTTGAAATTTTCAGGGATTGAAAATATTCAAATTCTCGGTGAAAATCAGGATTAATAGCACCAGTGCAGTATGCGAAATGCAACTAATCTTCGCTATAAAGTGATAACGTCCTATTTTAATTTTTGATGAGGGGAATGATTTTTGAGATACAGAATTACCGATCATACTTTATGAATTGGTAGCTTGGGTGTGAAGCTTGTTAAAGGTTAGCTATTCCAGCCTACATCAAGGAGACAAATTCAGGTTATGATTTTCAGTAGCTTGGTGTACATAAAAACTTCATTTCATACACAAAACTTGGTACATTTGGTGCAAACTCATACCTAAATTCTATTCACTCACATCATGGCAAAACTCACGCTCAACGATATTGAAGTAAAAGGAAAAAAAGTGCTAATGCGCGTTGATTTCAACGTACCCATCGAAGACGGTAAAATCACGGACGATAACCGCATTGTGCAGGCTCTTCCTTCCATTAAGCATGTAATTGAACATGGAGGCTTGCTTATTTTGATGAGCCATCTTGGTCGGCCTGCCGGCGTTAATGACCCCGACTTTTCCCTAAAACCTGTGGCCGATCACTTAGCTACGCTCATTGATGCCAACGTATATTTTGACGATGATTGTATTGGAGCGGAATCAGAATCTGTAATTGCGAAAGCAGATTTTGGGGACGTGGTGGTTCTCGAAAATGTCCGCTTTCATGAACAAGAGAAGAAAAACGGGGAAGCATTTAGTAAAGCCTTAGCCGCCCATGGCGATCTTTTTGTGAATGATGCTTTTGGGAGTAGTCACCGTGCACATGCTTCGGTAGCCGGGGTAACTCGATATCTGCAGCCGGCGGTATCCGGGTTTTTACTGGAGAAAGAGATTAAGTATTTGGAAGAAAGTATCAACGAACCCGGACGTCCTTTTGTAGCCATTTTGGGAGGTGCTAAGGTTTCCGATAAAATTGGGGTCATTGAGAACCTAATTTCGAAAGTAGATACCATTATTATTGGCGGTGGAATGACGTACACCTTCTACAAAGCAAAAGGCTGGCCCATCGGTAACTCTTTAGTTGAAGACGATAAAGTAGATCTGGCAAAAGAGCTTTTGCAAAAGGCAGATGAAGCCGGAATCCGATTTTTACTCCCGATAGATTCGGTGGTGGCCCAAGAGTTTAGCAATGATGCCGATCATAAAGTAGTAGATGAAGATGGTATTGAAGACGGTTGGATGGGACTCGATATTGGTCCGCAGTCGTCCATTGCTTTTGGGAATCAAATTAAAGCAGCCAAAACGGTGCTTTGGAATGGGCCTATGGGCGTATTTGAAATGGATAATTATGCTGATGGAACCTTTGCCGTTGCCGAAGCTTTGGCTGAAGCCACTAAGTTTGGCGCAACCACCATAATTGGCGGTGGAGACTCCGCCGCAGCCATCAAAAAGGCGGGACTTAGTGACCAGGTTTCTCACGTTTCAACCGGTGGTGGAGCCAGCCTTGAATATCTGGAAGGCAAAGAACTGCCCGGAGTGTCTTCCCTGACCGATAAATAGAGGACTCTAAAAGAATAGAAAAGAATCCCTGCAGTGGTTTGCAACTCCTTCACGCAAGAAAGGGGAGACAAACCCTATTGATTTAAAGCTCTGTTTATGTATCATAAGCAGAGCTTTTTTATTATTGTAGAGAATGCGTCCCTAATTAGTCATTAATTTTATTCAAATGAACGAGTACCCTCTTTTACTACGCAATACCATCCGTTTAGCTTTTATCTTTTTGGTGGTAGCCGCTCTTATTCTTGCACGCCCACTGTTGGTGCCGCTTTCTCTGAGCATAATGCTGGCTTACTTGCTTTTTCCGTATGCCAACTGGTTGGAGCAACACAAGATCCCTCGTCTTGTGACCAATTTTATTGTACTGCTTGGTTTTATGGCTCTTGTTGCGGGTGTGGTTATTGCCATAGGCTCGCTATCATCCAATTTTACCGATAATCTTCCCAAGATTAAACAACAGTTTGAACAAAATATCCAGAATATATTTGATACCATTGCGGCATTTACTGGCATTCATATTTCAGGCATCGACTCGTTGATACAGTCACTGGGGGAAACGGGAAAATATCTGAGTCAGGTTTTTACGACTACAACAAACACTTTATTGAGCGTTGGTTTGATTCCCGTATATACTTTTCTGCTACTTTTCTATCGCAATAAATTCCGGGATTTTATTTCCATGCAAATACAAAATGATCAGGAAGAAATAGCTCAAAATATTATCGACCAAGCTTCTGAAGTTGTCCCCCGATATCTAAAAGGACTCGTAATTGTTTGCTTTATATTAACGGGATTAAATGCGTTGGGTTTTTACCTCATTGGGCTCGAACACGCACTTCTTTTTGGGATTATAGCAGCTCTTTTTAATTTAATTCCCTATTTGGGAACGGTGTTGGGCTATGGCGTAGTCCTGCTTTTTGCTCTTGGTACGGGAACTCCTTCGTTGGTTTTCCCGCTGGCTATTCAGTTTTTCATTGTTCAATTTGTTGAGAATAATATACTCACACCAAATATTACCGGTTCTTATGTTGAGATTAACCCACTGGTTATCATCGCTTCGCTGGTTGGGGCCGGTATGATTTGGGGACTTCCAGGCATGCTTATTATCATTCCTTATCTGGGACTTTTCAAAATTGTGTGCCAGAATGTGGAAAAGCTAAAACCGATCGGGTTTTTATTAGGTACCAAAGGAGCCGAACGGCATTCCATCACCATAAAATCGCTGCAGCGCCGATTTGGCTGGAGTGATGATTGATATTAAACCTTAGGAACCTGTGTATAAACAATAACGGCACCTATGGCAGCAAGGCAGGCTCCGACGGCAAAAGGAGTGATAAAACCAAACCGGATAGCATATCCCGAAATGAAAGCTCCCGAAGAAATCCCGATTCCAAAGGCTACCGTTAATATAGATAGTTGTGAAGCGGCCTGACCTTTTTTGGCCAAATCGCCTGCTAATGCAAGTGCCGGAGCAAATACCATGGCCGCACTAATACCTTGAAGCAAACGCCCGACAATCATTTGCCAAGGCTCGGTTGCAAACCCTTCAGCGAGTGTAATAGGCACCAGACAAATGAGTCCGGTTAGAATGAAGACTTTTCGCCCATGCTTATCGCTTAATTTACCGACAAAGGGTTGTACAATGGCAAGCATACCCACCAGTGCACTAAATTCAATAGAAAATAAAAAAGCACCTTGCGATAATCTGCGATTCACTTCGGGTTCAATGGAAGCAAGAAGAGCAAAGCCGGTACTCATAATAAAGGTGGCCAAGCCAAGCGCAAAAATGGGATCGAGAAAATGATTGGGGTTATCAGAAGTGACCCGAAATACAACCTTTTCATGATTAGGTACGGTTTCAACAGGATCATTCACCATCAACGAAACCAGTATACTGCTAATGAGAGCCATGAATCCTGCTACAAAAAATGCGGCCACAAATCCGTTTACTTCACCAACATAAGGAAGGGTGTAAGGGCCGGTTTCTATTAAAATTCCGCTTGCTAAAGGACCAATACCAAAGCCAATGAGCCGAAAGGAGTTATAAACGCCCATATTTCCCCCTCGATTACTGGGAATACTTACCTCGCTGACTAAAGCAATGCTGGCGGTGATGGTAAGTGCGGCTGCAATTCCCTGAACGGCCCGTATCAGAAAAAGAAACTTATAACTATCCACAAGGATATAAGAAAAATTAGCTACCATAAAGATAACTAGCCCCAAAATCACAAATAAGCGTCTTTTTCCGGTACGGTCAGAAAGGCGACCTGCAAAAGGTTGAAATGCACTGCTTACTAACCCATACAAGCCGAGCACCAAACCGGTAATCATTGAATCGGAAAGTCCAAATAATTCTCCTGAAATATTACCGCTGGCAATGTAAAGAGGGAGTACCACAATTAGGAATGAATTACCAATGGCATCTGCCATACGTGCAACCCCAAGTGCTATTATTCTGCTATCCGTTCCAAATAGAGTGCTTTTTTCGTTTGTTATCATGAATGAGTTGATTTGATAGTACACCACGCCAACGGGAGCCAAAACAGGTGCGTTCCTGCAAAATGTAAAGCGATATTAAAGCTAAGAATAAGTTATGGGAATTTGCCCTCGTTGCGTTGGCTCTGCTCCGCAATGCTCAATAAGAGGTTCCGCCTCATGCTATAAAAAGGTAGCCAAGACAAAA
>JBDNFJ010000440.1:0-2144 GCA_041689895.1 Gracilimonas sp.
ACCAGCCAGGGGCTGTTAATGTAGGGATTGAAAAAGGTGCTGTACATATTCAGCGGAAAGTAGAATTCCTTTCGAGCATAATGATCCAGACGGCTTCCAGTAATCTCCTGAATGATCTCGCCCATCAGAATCATGCCCAAATCGCTGTAAACATATTTTGTGCCGGTTTCATATATCAGAGGCTCATTCTTAACTGCTTTAATAATAGCTTCGCGTGTTTTAAGCGAATCTACATATACGCGGAAGGCGGGAAGCCCAGATTGATGCAGCAGCAGATCCCGTATGGTAACCTGATTTTTGGGTGGGATTTTAAATTCAGGAATATATTTCGAAACCGGATCATTAAGATGCAATTTTCCTTCATCAATCAGCTTCATGGTTGAGGTAGTGGTGGCCATTACTTTGGTGATGGAAGCAAGGTCGTACACATCCGTTTCCCGAACGGCTTCCAGCTTACGGTAATCCTGATAACCATATCCTTGATTGTATGCGAGTACGCCGTCTTTAACCACTCCTACCACGGCTCCGGGAAAAACCGAATCACGGATAGCTTCGTTAATGATGTCGTCGATCTTAAAAAGTGCGTTATGGTCGAGCGCTACTTCCCCAGGATCTCCAAAGCGAAGGGTGGTATGCTTTAGGTCTATGCCGTCACCTAATTCATACATTCCCGGAATTTTGATAGGTAGTTTGCCATGTACTTCTGAAGCTCCGAAAAGGGCTGGAACAACCGCGCTTACCTGCTGATAGGAGCGATGCCAGCCAAGTACCTGAGCATCTGTATTCTCGAGATCAGAAAGTATATAAGGGTTCCCAAATGAAACCAACACAGACGGTTTAGGAATACGCACCAGCTTCTTTAAAAAAGATAATTCATCGTCAGGAAGTTGAATAGATTTTCCAATACGAGGATAAATGTAGGTGCCGATAATTACCATATTGGCGCGCTTGGCATCTCGAAGTATTCTCCGTTTATCGGCCTCACTGGTTCGCTTATCCAGCACGTGATAGTTGACATTGGGATGATAATCACGAAGCTGCCGTATAAAAGAATTGCCGGCAGTGCCCGAACGATCGTCAGCAACAGCCACCATCGTGATCTCCGGATATTTGGAAGGTAAAATGGGTAGCAGATTTTTATCATTTTTTAGAATGGTGATCGACTCGCGGGCAATGCGATCGGCCTCGGCTTGATTAAACGATGTGCTAATTTTGGTATCAAGTCGGCTCAGATCTACCTGATTATTAGATTTAAACAGCCCGAATTGCTGTTTCCAGAGTAGCAGTTTGGCAAAGGAGCGGTTGATGCGTTCTTCCGTTATTTTTCCATCTTTAACGGCTTGCTCTACTTCGTTAATGGCCGTAATCACATCGGGACTTATAAGCATGATATCAGCCCCTGCATTTAAAGCCCGAACTACAGCATTACCGGGAGAATATTTTGAGGAAATGCCACGCATCTCAAGTCCGTCGGTAACCACCACTCCTTTAAAGTGAAGCGAATCGGATAGCAAATCACTTAGAATAATGGGATCGAGCGTTCCCGGTAGAAATTCGGTAGTATCGAGTTTTGGAAACGCGATATGAGCGCTCATAATGCTGGAAATGCCCTGATCGATAGCTGCCCGAAAAGGAACAAGTTCAACCGAATTGAGGCGATTGTAGGTAAAATCTACAACCGGCAGCTCGCTATGGGAATCTGTATCTGTATCGCCATGTCCGGGAAAATGTTTCGCTGTTGCTATAACGCCTTCACTTTGAACGCCTCGCATAAAAGCTACGCCGTATTTGGCTACCATATCCGGATTGCTGGAAAACGAGCGGACATTAATAACCGGATTATCCGCATTGTTATTGACGTCTAATACCGGAGCGTAAATCTGATGCACTCCCACTGCTTTAGCTTCCATAGCGGTGATCTTACCAGCCATAAAAGCATTCCGCTTATCGCCGGTTGCGGCTATTCCCATGGCCGGGGTGAGCCGCGTTGTTCCCGAGATTCGCATGGCCGCCTGGAAATCCTCCTTGCGTTGCTCCAACAGCTCGACCCGTGCCTGTGCCCATTCCTCACGCCGCTGGCGCGCTTCGTTCTGCCGCTCTGCTTGTCCCAGCCCTCCGCGGTCCGTCTTCATTATCACGGCGAT
>JBDNFJ010000441.1:0-1838 GCA_041689895.1 Gracilimonas sp.
CAAATGCTGCAGGTTTTTATATCCCAACTGATAGGCAATCTCGCTGAAGCTGAGCTTTCCATATTGCACCAACTCTTTGGCTTTTTCGATTTTAAGGCGAATGAAATATTTTTCTATGGTGATTTCTTCTTTGCTTGAAAAAACCCGGGAGATGGAGGCGTAGCTTTTGGCTAATTTCTTTGACAGGTATTCCGTTAAGGAAACATCATCGGTTTCCAATGCTCCGGAATCTACCCACTTAATGAGAGCCGTTTTAACCTTTTCGGAAAGAATGGAATCGCTGTCTTTAATCAGCCCAAAATTAAACCGTTCCAGTTCTTTTTCAATTTCGTGAAGGGTAGGTTTGTCTGCTGTGCGAGTAACTTCGGCCTTACCCAGCTGCACGTTATCTACTTGAAGCCCTAAAGCGGACAGCGCTGTTTCTATAACCATCTCACAACGGTCGCACACCATGTTTTTTATATGTAATGTTAATTTTTCCACAGCCATAAGGTAAACAGAAGCTAAAGAAACTACATTCACTGTTTATCTACCTTGTCGTATTTAAAAAAAATGTGCCGAATTATGCAATAATCGCCGGTTTCAATCACTAAGTCCCTGATCTGACCATACGGCAAATTCATTCCCGCTGGGTTCTGCAAAATGAAATCTGTGACCGCCAGGGAATGGAAAAATCTCCTTAATAATTTTTCCACCCGCCTCTTCCACCTTCTTTTGCGTGGACTCCAAATCATTACTGAAGAAGATAATCAGTGCACTCCCCGCTTCGGTAGTGGCTGCTTTTTCTGATTTATAAAATCCCCCATTTAGTCCCTGGCCCGTAAAATCGCAGTACTCGGGACCATAATCAGTAAACACCCAGCCAAAAGCTTTCGAGAAGAATGTTTTAGTGGCTTTCAGATTAGAAGCCGGAAACTCTACATAATCGATTTTTTCATGGTTACTCATAGTTGCCTCGTTTTTCAAAATGTAATCAAACAGGTAGCGATGAACAATTAATTATTGAGTCCACCTTATAAATTGACGCTTACCAAATCCTGCTCAATATTTATCTAATTCTGACTATTAAACCAGGAGTGTTTGTTTTCTCTTTGTTCATCATTACATTCAAAAAGTGAAAAAATCTAACACATATCGCTTCATAGCCTCTGTGCTAAGCTTGTGTATCCTGATCGGGGTTTCGGTTCCTTCAGGGCTGCATGCTAAGGCATTATTAGCCTGTAACAACATGTCGGCAACCATGCATCTTGAGCATGAAATGGGCATGGATATGGAGCATACCGAAGCTCATGATTTTGGCTTGGTTTGTGCTTGTAGTGTTGAAGAAGCACCTCTAAAAACAGAAGCACAAGGGTTTCTAAAGGTTAAAATTGCACCTTCGAGCGAATTAATAAAAGTTGCAGAAGCCCCTTCAAGTTTATCAGAATCTGACAAATATGCTCTTCAAATTGCGGATTCCTATTCACTACTACCCCTCTTCGTGACCCACGAGTCTTTTCTAATCTAAGAGTTCCCCTTCCTTTCTCTATTTCTGATCGAAGTTCTACTCGTGAGTTTCGGTATAAGTACTTCTGTGAGATTATACCCTCCTGTTCTTCGGTGTCTTAAATCCACCATTCATACCGTATAAAATTAATTAATAAAGATATGCTTTCATCATTTCTCAAAGGACCGCTCCTTGGGCTTTTATTACTCTCGTTAGGCCCCCTCAACGCATATTCTCAAACTCGTGATTCCTTGCTGGCGCTGGAGGATGTTATCCAGAACGTGATCAATCAAAATCCTGAATTGCAAGCTTCTCATGAGGATTGGAGAGCAAGTAAGACCCGTATTTATCA
>JBDNFJ010000442.1:0-3260 GCA_041689895.1 Gracilimonas sp.
ACCGATGCATTTTCACCGGATTTCAGATTTGATTGTAGCCATATCGTAAAGGCATCCTGATTGGCATGCTCGCTTACTGGCTTCAGAAAATAGAAGACCATGCCGGCCAGCAACAAGCTCACGTTAAAAGAGCGGGTGATATGTGTGCGGAAAAATTTCATTCAGACTTAAAAGATAATGAACTATATACCAATAATGAACTGGAAATTATAAGCAGGCTCAGCTTTAGTTGCTATGGGATGAGGCCTTTTGTAATAGCGAACCGAACGGCAGAACTGCGTGAGTGTATGTGCAGTTTTTTGTAAATATTTTTGATATGAACCCGCACGGTATGAGGGCTTATAAAAAGCTTTCCTGCCAACTCCTCGGTTGTTAAATCATCTACAATACCTACCAGAATATCCATTTCTCGATTGCTTAAGGAGAAATCCGCTTTTACTTCTTCTTTTTTCTGTGTTTTAGTAGCCTCCATTTGCTGTACAAACGCCATTAGCCTTGCTGCAATAGAGGGGGATAAAGCAGCGCCACCATCCATAAGTTCGTGAATGGAATCCACATATTTTTGGATGGGATCGTCTTTAAGTAGGTATCCTGAGGCACCCGCATGGATGGATTGGAATATTTTTTCATCATCTTTAAACACCGTTTGAATAAGGATGTTGATCTCAGGATAGGCGGCTTTTATTTCTCTTGTAGCTTCAATGCCAGATTTGCCGGGCATTTCAATATCCATTAAAATAATATGAGGCCGTTGAAAACGATCTAAAGCTTTCAGCATCTTTAAGCTTTCTTCTGCATTGGTGGCGTGCATAACAATCTGAATGCCTTCATAAAAAGAAAGGCGGGTTTTTAAACGCTCACCAATTTTTAGTTGATCTTCAACAATTCCAATTCGTGTATCCATTGGATGAAAAAACGCATTTAAAAATAAAAGTTAAATACCTAACTCAAGGTATATTGAGTATGGGTATGGTGAGGTGTATATGAGTTCCGTTTTCGGGTGTGCTCGTAAGCGTAAAATCTGCCTGTATAGTTTTAGCGCGCTCACGCATATTTTGTAGGCCAAATCCACCTATCGAAGCGGTGTCAGCATTCATGCCTTTCCCATTATCTTTAATCTCGATGTGCAATGTATTATCCTTGAAGCCAAAGCAAATCTTAAAACAGGTTGCGCTCGCATATTTCTTGGCATTATTGAGCGCTTCCTGAATGATTCGTGTCAGGTTTAATGACTGTGCCGCAGTGAGAGCAAATGAGGCAGGAACGGCTGAATTAATTTCGGTTTTCATAATGCCCAAATAGCTTTGCTGCCTCCTAAAATGATCTTTGATGTGCTCCAGAAATTGTTGAAAGCTGATTTGATTTTTGTCTAAAAGCCAAATGGTTTCACGCAGAACGGTCATGGCAGAACGAGCGTCTTCGTCTAAGGTAGAGAACATTTTAAAGGCTTCATCCTGCTGATCTTTTCGTAAATGAAGATTTCCGATTTCAAGTCCTATAATCAGATTAGATATTTGTGAGCCAACATTATCATGCAGATCTTTGGATATCCGCTCACGTTCCTGGTGGATTTTATTTTCCATTTCTACCGTTGATAGCTGAAGTTTCAACCTGCTTTCGCGTTCAAGATTTTCTTGTTTTATTTTCTGCTGTCGAAAAAACAATCCGGTTATGAAAAAGCCCACTAAAAACAATCCGCCTAAAGCACTGAGTACCCAATTCCGCTGTTTAACCTTTAGCTGCTCTTGAGTTAAAGCCACCCGTTTTATAGCCAGTTCTTTTTCTTTCTCTTCGGTATCAAACTGAACTTCCAGTTCTGCAAGTCGCTTGTTCGTATTCTCATTTACCCGGTCCTTATAAAACTCATAAAATGCTTTTTGATAGTATAAGGCGGAATCGTAGTCAGCCTGCGATTCAAAATAATTGGAGAGGTTCTGATAATTATGCTCCGCTAATTCATGATAGTGCACACGGAGAGCTAAGTTCAGAGACGACTGGAAGTTCTTAATCGCTAACGCGCTGTTGCCTTGATCTTGATACAATGCGGCAATATTGGTAAGATCAACCGCCATCCCCGAAGAATCCTTCATTTGTTCCTTTAGCTCATACGATTGGTCCAAGTAGCGAATGGCTCGATCAAGTTGGCCTAATTCCTGATAAGCCGAAGCTAAATATCCATAGGAATAGGCAATGCCCAGCGTGTCTTCATTTTTGATTTTGATATCAAGCGATTTATTAACGAATAGAATGGCACTATCCACTTGGTTTTGATCCAGCTTAATAATCCCATAATTATTATATGCGTTAGATAGCTCTGGTGAATCGGGAAAATTTTCAAGCATTTGGATTCCCTTATTCATGAAATATTCCCCCCGAACCAAATCCCTTTTTCGAGTCCCCCAACCCAGTAAAGCATAACTATGCCCGGCTTCATAGAGCATGCCAAGCTGCTCATAAAATTCAATGGATTTCATCCTGTAGGCTACCGATTCGTCCTGGTTGCCAAGATAGGTTTGACACGTGGATAGATGAGAAAGGTTTTCTGCCTGTGCCTCTTTGTAGCCGAGCGAGTCTGCTAAGCGTTCAGCGGCTTTTAGTTGTGTTAATGCTCTCTGTGGGTTGCTGGTAATATATTGGAAGGAGAGGGCGCGAGCAGAGTCAATTTCAGCACGAATGTGGACATCGGCTGTTTGGGCTTGTAGCGAACCGCTGGAATATAGGATGAAGAATAAGAAAAAAGAACATACTAAATGCGTTTTAACGCTGAACCCCATGAAATACACCCCACGCTTATTTTATTACAAATAAAAGTAATTCACCAATTAGATACAATAAAAGAAGATAAAACACACTTCTATATTTCTAATGACACCACTTCGATTATCACAAAGTTAATTCAGCCTTTGCGATAATTAGTGGCTGTTGTTTGTTTCCTCGTTCTTTCCCTTGATGCGATTTCTGAATCACCTACAAAACGAAAGTTTCAAGTTGAAATGAGGTTTTAGGAAACCAATTTATTTATTTGGCAGGCACCGTTTTTTCTAACCGTTCAAGCTCTTGCTTTAGAAATTGCCCCGTGTACGAATGTTCTTCTTGAGCTACATCTTCCGGAGTCCCGGTTGCAATAATTTCTCCACCTCCGGCTCCTCCTTCAGGACCAAGGTCAATAACCCAATCAGCCGCTTTTATGAGATCAAGATTGTGTTCGATCACCATCACCGTATTTCCTTTATCTACCAGCTTTTGGATCACATTCACCA
>JBDNFJ010000443.1:0-2949 GCA_041689895.1 Gracilimonas sp.
AATTAACGATAGAAGAAGAGCAACAGCTTTTACCGCCTCTTGTTTTAAAAATCCGGCAAAAAGTAAAAGCGTGGAGAGACAGTAATTATAAAGGCGCGTCTCAGACCACCAAAGATTTATTTTCTTTTTGGTTTGATGTAGAGCATGAGGTAAATGGAGAACCCTTCCGGTATTACTTTAGCCAGCGAGAAGCTATCGAATCCATCATTTACCTATACGAGGTTGCCAAGGCGCATGATAAATTTGAAATGATGCGCTTTGACAATTCAGGGATAGTTTCTACGGGAATGTTTTATGAATCCTGGACACGATACGTCATTAAAGCAGCCACCGGATCGGGTAAAACCAAAGTAATGGGTCTGGCTATTATATGGTCGTATTTTCATAATCTTTACGAAGAAGATTCGCAGCTTGCCAAGAACTTTTTAGTGATAGCACCAAATATTATCGTCTTAAATAGACTAAAGATTGATTTTGAGGGCTTAAAAATGTTTAGAAACGAGCCGTTCATTCCTGAAAATGGATTTCATGATCACATGTGGAAAAATGATTTTCAGCCGACCCTGCATATTCAGGATGATATTAAGCCGCTTAGTAACAAGGGCAATATATTTTTAAGCAATATACACCGGGTCTATCTTACGGAAGAGGGCGAACCCACGGTTGAAGAAGAATTTTTAGGATATAAACCGAAAGCAGATGCCGATACGGATAAAGGAGTTGATTTAGATGAAATTCTTAGAAGTAAACAGCTTGATAATTTGTTGGTATTAAACGATGAAGCCCATCATATTCATGATAAAAAATTACAGTGGTTTCAAAGTATTCAGGACGTCCATAATAAAATGATACTTCAGCATGGACATGGAATTTCAGCCCAAATTGATTTTACCGCTACACCCAAGCATGAAGATGGTACTATCTTTGTACAGACGATAAGTGATTATCCCTTGGTAGAAGCCATTAAACAAAATGTAGTAAAAAAACCGGTATTACCCGATGAGGCAAGCCGTTCCAAGCTAAAAGAGAAAGATTCAAGTGATGTGGTAGAGCAATATCGGGATTATATTGATTTAGGCTATCAGGAGTGGAAACAGCAGTACGAAAAATTAAAGAGCGAGCGAACACCGTTGTTATTTATAATGGCTAATAAAACCAGTGATGCAGATGATATTGCCGAATACCTGGAATCGCATTTCTCCGAAATGAAGGACAGCGTACTCGTTATTCATACCAACAGAAGAGGTGAGGTTAAAGAAAATGTAAAAAGCCGGCAGGAAGAAGTAGAAATGTTACGGCAGGCCGCAAATGAAGTCGATAAACCTGAATCGCCATACCGGGCTATTGTATCGGTATTGATGCTGCGTGAAGGGTGGGATGTTAAAAATGTTAGTACCATTGTGGGCTTGCGCCCGTATTCTTCTGATTCAAAAATATTGCCGGAGCAAGCACTTGGGCGGGGCCTGCGAAAAATGTTTCCTCTGGATGTCGAAGAAGAATTAGTGGTGGTTGGCACGTCTGCATTTATCGAATTTGTGGAATCCATTAAAACCGAAGGCGTGGAGTTCAACTATCGCCCCATGAACCTGCAATCTTCTTCCGCTCAAAAGAATCCTATAATTGTTGAAGTAGATGAGGAAAATCCCGATAAAGATTTGGATGCCCTGGATATTGAACTGCCGGTAATGACACCCCGAATTTACAGAGAGTATAAGAAACTGGAGCTTATAGAAGTAGATGCATTAAGTTTCGATTCGCTAACTTTCAAAACCTTTAGCAAAGAAGAACAGCAGGAAATTGTATTCCGAGATTTGGATGGTGAGGTACACCACAAAACCGAATTCAGCGGGGCATTGCCGGACTATCGCAATATGATTTCGTTTTTCACGCAAAACATATTGAGAGACAACCGATTGGTGAGTGGCTTTGATGTATTGTATCCTAAAGTGGAGACATTTATTCGGGAATATTTATTTGGCAAGTCGGTTGATTTGGAAGATGCCAATACTTTGCGAAATATGTCGGAACCTACGGTGCCCCAAACCATAAAAAGTACCTTTAAGAAAGCGATTGACGAACTTACCGTGGAAGATAAAGGTTCGGCAGAAATTCAGCATTTTAGAAAGCTCCGTGAGGTTAAACCCAAGGTGTTTAGCAACCGTAAATTTGTGAAGCCGAAGAAGAGCGTATTTAATAGAGTGGTAGCAGAGCATGACAACAAATTTGAATTATCATTTTCCTCATTCCTGGATTCTTTGAACGGCGTACGCAGCTTTGCAAAAAATACCAACGCCGTGAACTTTACGATGGAGTATCAAAAGGAAGACAAGAACATTAGTAACTATCGTCCTGACTTTTTTATTAAATCGGAAGATGATAAAACCATATATATTGTGGAAACCAAAGGCAGGGAAGACCTCGATGCTTTTAATAAGTTTAACCGGCTTGAAAAATGGTGTGATGATGTAAATGAAGCTCAGGATAAACACTGGTATGTTCCTATTTATATTCAACAGCAGGAATGGGAATCCTATAAAGGCAAGATCAGCCATTTGAACGATATTGTTGCACTATTTCCTAAAACCATTGAAAAGTAATTACGCATATGAGTGTTAAGAATCTATCGAAAAAGGAGAAGGATCAAATAATAAATTTCATCAAAAACGATGAAACCCTGCCCAAGGAGTACATCTACAAACTCTTTGAAGACGAGGAAGATGTATTCTTATTCTGGAATGGCCGCAATGAGGAGCGATCGAATATTGCGCTGCCGTTTCATTCTATTGAGCACATAGATGAGCCGCGTAAAGAAAAGGTAGAAGGTTCCGGGCAACTGTTTGACGAGAGAGGACGGCAGCTAAAAGGCTGGACGAACAAACTCATTTGGGGTGATAATAAGCTCATTCTTTCTTCATTGGTGAATGGACCATTGAGACAAGAAATTGAAGC
>JBDNFJ010000444.1:0-8309 GCA_041689895.1 Gracilimonas sp.
GGTTTATCCCCAATCGGGAGTAAATGCTTATTTGTGACCTTTGTAAGGGGATACAGTCGCGAACCCGTTCCCCCCGCAAGTATGATACCTTTCATAACAAGATTTTGAATTGTTTTTTTGAAAATACGAAAACTCTGTTCACTTCCACTGCGTCGGCTTCGAATAATCCAGAAGTTTTGCGTGGGCCAAATTTAAAGAGTAATCAAATCCTTAAAAAGCTTGAACAAAATCCACGATTCCCCAAAACCTCTCCTTTGTATATTATATAATCACAATGATTTTGAATACACAAAGCGGAAGATTCTACGCAAAATAACCGTTTTACAAAGCCTTCTCCAAACGAATATTAAACTATCCTAATTATTGTTATTTAAATCATTATAGAGCTGATATCTCCTATATTTAAAAGGTAATAGTTCCCTACGCAAAATAAGCAGATGAGAACCTGTAATACATACATCCTAATCGTTCTGTGGCCCTTATTTATACTAATGGGCACTTCAAATAGCTATGCCCAAACTACTACGTGGAACGGTTCCGTAAGCTCAGACTGGAACGTTGCCAGCAACTGGGATAATGGGGTTCCTGGCTCGAGTTCTACGGTTATTATTACGAATTTTCCAAATAAGCCTATTCTTAATACCTCTACTACCATTAAGAATCTCCAGCTGGGGAGCTACTATCCCGGCGCCGGCATTACTTATCTAACCGTGATAACCGGCGGTTCACTAACCATCACCAATGAGCTCAAGTTTGATGGAGATGGTGGCTCTTTGCATATAGATGGCGGTGCGGTGAATCATACCGGAACATCGGTGAACTGGGATTCTAACGTTAACCGTTATATCGAGATGACCAGCGGCAGCTTCACAACCAATGCTAATGTTTCCATTACTAATGGTAATAATTCAACGCAGCCCGGTTTTTCTGTAGGCAGTGGAACGGCTACTTTTAATGGGAATTTAACAGTTTCCAGCTCAAGCAAATGGTTTGATGCCGGTTCAGGCACCATTACCGTAGCCGGAAATTTTGAAGTTGGGAATAGCAGTAAATTTGAACTGGATACAGCTGATTTGACCGTATCTGGTATAACAACCATTAATGGAACTTTTTATGGAGATGACGGCGAGGCCACCTTTGAAGGTAAAACAGAAATAATGAGCGGTGGGGTACTAAATTTAGACACCGGAACCCTAAATTTTGATGCGGCTTTAGATGTTAAAAGTAACGGTACCGTTAACTTAGGCTCCGGTACGGTAAACATTAATGATAATGTACTTGTTAGCAGCGGCGGCTATTTTAATGTAGTAGACGCCACCGTAAATATAAACGGAGATGCTGATTTCTCTAATAATGGAAATCTTACTGTGGGTACCGGAAGCATTAATGTGGGAGGAAATGCTTCTATTATCAGCGGTAGTTCCATGTCGCTGGGCAACGGAAATCTTAACCTTTCAGGTGATTTGACCGTCATAAATGGTAGCGATTTCCAGGCAGATTCAAGTACGGTTACTTTTAGTGGAGACAGTACCCAAACCATTTACACCGGTGGTAATGATATTACCTTCCATGATGTGGTGGTTGATTCGGGAGCCACCTTCCAAACAGATGGAAGTTCAGAGAATGTAGTAATCATTGGAGGCGACTTAACGGTACATGATGGGGGAAGCGTTAATGTGCAAGATGATGATCAAATAGATGTTCAGGGCGACATCAACGGAGATGGAGCAGGAAATGTGCAAAGTCCGGCTCCTTTCTCGGTGTCGGCCGTGGCAACAGATTTGAATACGGTGGTCATTACCTTTAATATAGGAATGAAAAAAGCTCAGGCAGAGAACACCTCAAACTATGAAATTGAACGGTTTAGCAATGGAACACCGGTAACCGTAATTAGTGCCACGCTAAACATTGCTGGAGATAGCACCAAAGTTACCTTATCCATATCTACCATTCTTGAAGATGTGGAATACCAAATAACAATGCATGGCCTTGAAAGTAATGATGGAGGCGCACTTTCAGCATATCATAAAAAACGTTTTAAGAAAGTAGGCCCTATTACATTTTATAGCGTTACATCAGGTTCTTGGGCATCGGCAAGTACTTGGTCTAAAATCGGACATGCCGGAACCCCAAGCTCCAGCGAGCATCCGGGAAATACCAATAATGCCACTATTTATGTGGGTGATGGCGATGTAGTCACTATTTCAAGCACAACAAGTATCACCGGCCAAACGGCGGTTGAGGTTAAATCGGCTTCTACCTTACGTGTAGCTTCGGGGGGAGTTTTAACTACCGGTACAAAAACCATTTCTGGCGCAGGCACTTTCGAGGTTACTTCAGGCATATTAAAAATAGGCTCCCATAATGGCATTACTTCTTCTGGAGCCACGGGGAATGTTCAAACCACAATACGAACTTTTAGTACTGCCGGGAGCTATATTTATAACGGCAGTTCTGCTCAACATACGGGAAATGGATTGCCGGCTACGGTTCAAAACCTTGCGATCTCCAATACAGCGGGCGTAACGCTTAGCAATGCAAACATTAAGGTTAATGGAACGCTGAGCTTAACAAGCGGTATTTTTGTGATTGGATCGGGAAAAAACCTGTTGGCTAACACAAAATCTATTACCTCCGGAAAGCTTAGAGCGGAACGAACTATAAGTGGATCAAAAGGCTGGCGACTGCTTTCGAGTCCCATAGGTACAGATTTTGATGGTCTTTTGAGCGGAACCGTTACGCAAGGCTATCCGGGAGCGTATTACAGCACAGGCTCCAATCCCGGCGATACCTTGCAGCCCAATGTGTTGTATTATGATGAAACACATCCTGGAACCGACAATCAGCGTTGGCGAGCTCCATCAAATGCGTCTGCTACCGTACCGGCAGGGCGTGGTTTATTCACCTACTTTTTTGGCGATATTGATGCCGATCCCAACTATAACAACGTTTTTCCGCTCCCACTTAGCTTATCGCCCGAGGGGCAGGAACATGAAGGTCCCATTGATTTTGGCATTACTTATACCACAGCAGCTGACTCAGGCTGGAATTTAGTCGGAAATCCCTATGCGGCAACCATCGATTGGGATTCCCCCAACTGGACCAAGACGAACATGGATCAATCCATTTATATTTGGGATCACAGCAGCAATCAGTTTTCAACCTGGAACGGAACCACCGGAGATTTGGGTAATGGATTGATCTCCCCTTTCCAAGGTTTTTGGGTAAAAGCAAATGATACCTCTCCCTCTCTTATTGTTGATGAAGATGCTAAAACCACGGGCGGAACGTATGTGGGTAAAGCAAACAACATTAACTGGGAAGATATCCCAACCTTTACGCTTTCTCTTGTTGATGAGCAGAAAAATGAAGTTACCACCCATTTTATGTTTTCCAAATCGGCCAGCCACACTAAAGATTTATTAGATGCCTATCGCTTAAATCCGTATTTGGGCATTAAAAATTACACCGAATTCTCTTCCCTTTCGGAGCAGGACGAAAAATATGCTATAAATAATCTACCACGTCGTTTTGGAATTCCTATTGAGATTCCTTTGAACATAGAAGTATTTGAAAATGGATTTTCTGCATCCAGAAACATGTACTTAAAATTTCTACGATTTAAAGACATCCCTGAAGGCTGGACCATTACGCTTGTTGACAAAAAAGAAGGCAAAGAGATCAATTTGCAAAACCAGCCTACCTATATTTTTAGGCATCAAGGTGTAAAAGGAAAAATTGCACCAAATCTGTCGGTTACATCCCCACCGAAAATTCAAAGCAAAGCAAGCAAAAATAACACTCGATTTGTGTTAAGGATTGAGCCCGGAGCAGATGCTAATACCTTACCTAAGAAGTTCAAATTAGAACAAAATTATCCAAATCCTTTTAATCCGGCAACCAATATACAATTCAGTCTGCCACTCAAAAGCTATGCTCAACTTACCATTTATGATATTTTGGGAAGAAAGATGGCCACTTTAGTTCATCAAACCCTCCCGGCTGGAACGCATACATTCAGTTGGGACGCAAGTCGCAACGCCAGCGGAATTTACCTATATCGTTTGGTTACGAAAGAAGGCGTTAGTACTAAAAAAATGATTCTGATTAAATAGGTGGGATTGGATTTGAGAAGTGAGATTTGAGATATTAGATGTAAGACATGAGACTTAAGACGTAAGATTTAAGACCAATAGATCGTCCATCGCAAATCGGTCGTTCGGTTTATCGTAAATCAGAAAAGTCTGAATTCAAGCCCCAACTCAAAATCTTCGGTCCGCCGTCCAGTCCTATGCGACCAACTCAAAACTCCCCTTGCCAACGCTCGTTGCTTTATCCAGGGAGATACCGCATCTGCACTCCGCTCCGCTTCGTTTGTGCGGCATGACGGGGATGTTAGAATGACTGCGTTTATCTTCGGTCCTCCGTCCCCAGTCTTCCGTCCAGCCCTAAGCCGCCAAGAGCAACCAACTAAAAACTCCTCACACTACATCATTAATATAAACTAACTGTGTAAGCGTAGTTAATTCCTTATTTTTGTATCCCAATATAAAGCAGAGACACATTTAGTTTAAGTCAAGGACTTTCGTGAGCACCCACAACATTCATATCAAAATTATTTTCCTAGCCCTACTTGCTGTAGGCTTTGCCGGGTTGAATGCTCAGGCTCAAGATACCAAATGGAATGGCTCGGTAAGTACCGACTGGTTTAACGCTGCCAACTGGAATAATGGGGTTCCATCCTCCAACAGTGAGGTTACTATCAAATGGATTTCACCCAGTAATTTCGAGCCCACTCTTACCGCAAGTACAAAAATCGACAAGCTGATCATGGGTCCCAATGATCAAACGCTAAAAATTGCTCCTGGAGTAACCCTAACCGTTAAGGATGAAATCACAATAGGTAATTCCGGAACCCTCGATGTTGGAGATGGCCATTTAATAGTGAAAGGGGAAACAGAAACCGGCGGAAATATTACTGTGGCTGGTGGAAGTGTAATTTTTGAGGATGATTTCGAGTTTACATCAAGCGGAACTTTTACCGTTGGTACCGGCTCAGTTACCATGGAAGACGACTTTGTTCAAAGTGGTAATACTGTATTTAACTTAGGCAACGGTACCATTACCCTTAAAGATGATACGGAGTTTGAAGGAAGCGCTACGTTTAATGCCGGTGGCGGAACCATTAACTTAGATCCTCCTGATGATGTTGAATTAGAGTTTAATGGAGGCTCTAACTTTAATGCTGATTCAAGTACCGTAAACCTGAGTGGTGAGGTTGAAATTACTTCAAGTAGCAACCAGGACGTTACCTTCCACAATTTGAATATAAAAGACGGAGCAGAAGTTGAGGCCGACCTTGACGTTACGGTTACCAATAACATGGATGTAGAAGGCAATTCAGATTACCAGCAATCGTCCGGCACCAATCTTAATGTGATTGGAGAAGTAACCGGTGAGCCTCAGGTTAGTGCCCCTGCACCTTATATTACATCAATCGAGATTATCAATTCCACTTCTATAAAAGCGATATTCAATATGGCTTTAGACCCCACTACAGCTACTAAAGCTGCCAATTATCAGGTTAAATCAGGTATTTCTGCCAGCTCTACCGTGCTCGATAATATTAGCACGAATCCTGTGTTAGGTGGCAGTAATAACAATGAGGTGACTATCACTTTTGATAACCTGACCATTGCCCAAACCGGAATTTATTACTTACATGTAACAAACGTTAAAAATACCGCCAATAAATCCGTTAACAATCCACACGTAAAGCGTTTTGGCTATCCGGCTCCACCCACATTTTATAGCAGAGTGAGCGGAGATTGGAGTACCAATTCAACATGGTCAACCGTAAGCCATACAGGCCCTGCTGCAAATAAGAGTCCGGCAAGCACACAAGGCTCTGATGTTTTTATTGGCAACGGCCACACCGTTACCGTTTCAACCGGAGCGACACTTAGTGACGTAAATTCGGTGCAGGTAGAGTCCAGCTCTAAGCTGCTGGTAGGTAACTCCGGAGTGCTACAACTCCGAAATAAAGTAATTACCGGAGCCGGAACCTTTGATGTTGGTGACGGAAAAATTGGCATTGGTTCTGCAGAGGGTTTAAGCACCTCAGGAGCTACCGGAAATATTCAAACTTCCACACGGATATTTTCTACCTCCGGCTCGTACGTATATAACGGAAGTGCTTCTCAAAACACAGGCAGTGGACTTCCTTCCGAAGTAAAAAACCTCGACATTGATAACGCCCAGAACGTGCGTTTAACGGATAACGTAAAAGTTACCGTAACGCTTGACCTTTCAGCCGGCTCGTTGGTTATTCCTTCCGGAAAAAACCTGATTGCTAATTCTAAGAATATCACTTCTGGAAACTTGATAATGGAGCACACCATCGCCGGTACCACCGGATGGCGACTGCTTTCTTCACCGCTTTCTACGACGTACCAAGACTTGTTGGATAAAACCATGACCCAAGGATATCCCGGCGCTTATTATTCCACCGGCTCTAATCCCGGCGATACGCTGCAGCCTAACGTGATGTGGTATGATGAGACCTATCACACCAACGTTGACGGACTTCCTGCAACCGATAATGATCGATGGAGAGCTCCTGCTTCTGCCTCTACAAATCTAACGGAAGGCCGGGGATTATATACCTTTATTTTTGGGGATATTGATGCCGATCCGCTTTACAATAATAAATTTCCACTACCTATAACTTTAACCGTTGAGGGCCAGGAAAATGAGGGCAACGGGTCTGAGGTGAATTTGAACGTAACCTACACGGCAGACGCTGATTCGGGATGGAATTTAGTAGGAAATCCGTATGCGGCCACTATTAATTGGGATGATGTAAGCGACTGGACCAAAACGAATATGGATCAAACCATCTACGTATGGGATGCAGGGGCAACTACTTTTAGGACATGGAACGGATCTACCGGTGATTTACCCTCTCAAGGACTCATCTCCCCTTTCCAAGGTTTTTGGGTGAAAGCAAATGCTGCAAATCCAACACTCAAAGTGTCTAAGAATGCCAAAACCTTTGGCGGTTCGTATGTCGGGAAAATGGTAAATCAGTCGACTGAGCAACCAAAAATATCTCTCAGCATACAATCAAAAAAAGGGCTCGAAGCTGCCACTCATATCATGTTTACCGAAAACGCAAAGCTGGGTAAGGATCCCTATGATGCGTATCAACTGGTGCCCCCACCCGGCATACAATCGTATGTAAGCATTAGCACAGCAGGTCAAAATAGCACTCCTTTTGCAATCAATAATTTACCCCGCTTTTTTGGTAAACCTATTGAAATTCCTATTTATGTAAATGCTTACGAAAATGGGTTTTCATCAAATACTGATCTGGAGCTGAGTATCCAGAAAATAGATGATTTACCGGAAGGCTGGACGGTACAACTGCGCGATAATAGAACGAAAGCGAAAATCGACCTTAGTCAGACACGTAGCTACCACTTTGTTACCAAAGCATCCAGCAAACAAAAAGCTCCCAATTTAGGCTTTGGCAGTAAGCCCAAAATAGCTGGAAATCATAAGTCAGATTCTCCACGTTTCACCTTAGTTATATCACCCGGCGAAGATGCGGCCAATTTGCCTTCATCCTATAAGCTCGAACAGAATTACCCGAATCCATTCAATCCTACCACAAATATTCAGTTCGATCTTCCCATACAATCCTACACTGAACTCACCATTTTTGACATGTTGGGTCGCAAAGTAGAAACGCTGGTGAGCAAAGAGTTGCAAGCCGGAACCCACACCTACATCTGGAACGCTTCTCGCGCATCCAGTGGAATCTACCTATATCGAATGGTTACGCACGAAAGCGTTACAACCAAAAAAATGCTCCTGATTAAGTAGCTGGGATTAGATTTAAGACGGGAGATATAAGACGCAAGATTTCGGGAGAATAATACCCACTTTTGCGAGGCGCGAATAGGTTTAAATACACTAAATAACTCTATCGCCGAAGCAATCTCGTGGAGGGAGCTAAATTAGCTTATCACCAACCTGCCTAATTCCAGGGCGTTGTTTTGGCATCTCAAGCACTTCAACGAGACTGCCGCATCATGCATCCTTCGGCTGGGTGCCGAAGAATAACACTTTTCCATTTGAACCCTGATTTATAGGATTGAAGGATTTGGAATTGCAACAATAAAATGGACAGTGAGTTAAGGTAGTCATGCGGCGAGTTTTTGTTTTAATAATTGTTCCATTTCTTTTGGAGTTCGGTATCCTAAGCTCGAATGTAATCTGTTCGTATTATACCAGCATTCTATATA
>JBDNFJ010000445.1:0-3189 GCA_041689895.1 Gracilimonas sp.
ATTTCGGCGACACTTGGCAAACGGTAGAATTTAAAGGTGGGCCAACTCAAATTCAGGTCAATGATATGGTTTCAGTGCTCCAGAATGACAAAGAAGTGCTGTACTTTGGTACAAACAAAGGCGTATACACCTACACCTTCGCAAAATAAAGGATGAACAGAGTGCCATTTTCAAATCCCACGGGTATGTAATCTACAGGGTTTTTTTTGATTGATAATTCTAATCAGGCAGATTGTAAATCTTTTTAATAAAGGGATATAGAGCGGAACCTATTCCCCTAATTATTGTTCATGTAAGTAGGATATTGAACAAAAAAAGTTACTACCCATTATGGGCGTAACAACATTAAAAAGAAAAGAGATCATGAACGTACATATTGGGATTTCAAAAGAGAACAGAGAAAAAATGGCCAAAGAATTGTCTAAAGTATTAGCCGATTCCTACCTGCTGTATTTGAAAACACACAACTATCACTGGAATGTAACCGGTGAGCTATTTCATCAACTACACATACAGTTTGAGCAGCAGTACACGGAGCTTGCAACCGCCGTGGATGAAATTGCCGAGCGCATTCGCGCATTAGGTGTTCGCGCACCCGGCTCTTTTATAGAGTTCAACAAAATCACTTCCATTACAGAAGACACCGACACCCCAAAAGCCATGGAAATGGTAAAAAGGCTCGCGGAGGCTAATGAGCAGGTGATTGACACGCTGCGCAAAGCTATAAAAGTAGCTAACAGCACCGAAGACGAAGCCACGGCCGACTTGTTAACTGCTCGACTAACGGTTCACTCCAAAACTACCTGGATGCTGAGAAGCCATCTTGAAGAATAAATAAGATTTTCACTGAACCCCTAACATTAATAAGAACAAGAGAAGATTATGAATAAACTAACCCTTAAAGGAACATGGAAGGAAAGCTCAAGCAAAAATACTCGGAGCTTACCGATGATGATTTAGCCTACACAGAGGGTAAAGAAGATGAATTGTTGGGTCGGCTTCAAAAAAAGCTGGGCAAATCAAAAGATGAGCTGAATAAAGAACTGGCGAAGCTTTAAAACTATATCACATATTAGCGAAGAAAGGAAGGTTAACCCCTTCCTTTTTTATTGCTGATAATTTGTGATACTCGCCAAATATTGTTGATATTAACATTCTAAAAAAATTAAAAGTCTAACGTACCTATATGGAAAATTTTAATATAAACCCAGATGACCTTATGAATTTTGTGCTCACTTTTGGCCCAAAATTATTGGCAGCTATTGTAACACTGGTCGTTGGCTTATGGATTGTGAAACTTGTTGTTAAAGGCGTGGTCAAAGTTCTGAAAAGAAGCAGCGTAGAAGAAGCCTTGGTTTTATTCTTAAAGAGCTTGGTCTCGATGTTTTTAAAAGTGATGGTATATATCACAGCGTTAGGCATGTTAGGCATCCAAATGACTTCCTTTATTGCCATTTTAGGTGCCGCCGGTTTAGCCGTAGGCTTGGCTTTGCAGGGCAGCCTTTCAAACTTCGCAGGGGGAGTGCTCATCCTTTTCTTTAAGCCCTTTAAAGTGGGCGATTTTATTGAGCGAGGCAGTGAGTCGGGCACGGTTGAAGCCATTGATATCTTACATACGCTTATAAAAACTCCAAATAATCAATTAATCATAATTCCGAACGGACAATTAGCCAACTCTCCGGTTACTAATTACTCAGCCAAAGATACGCGCCGTGTCGTATTTTCAGTGGGCATCGGTTATGCTTCTGATATTAAAAAAGCGCGTGAAGTTATTTTACGCATTTTGAGAGAAGACGAGCGTACGTTGAAAGAACCTGAACCCATCGTAGTGCTTACTAATTTAGGCGATAGTTCGTTAGATCTTTCGGCACGCGCCTGGACTACTAATGAAAACTATTGGAATTATTTATGGGAAAACCTCGAGAAAATGAAAGAAGAGCTGGATAAAGAAGGTATTGAGCTTCCATTTCCACAGCGTGATGTTCATCTTTTTCAGACCAACGAATAAGCAGTTACCCAATTTGCGCTTTATGAACCCTCCAGAGATTTAATATCCTTGGAGGGTTTTTTATTTGGTGATGCATGAGTTCTTTCAAACGAAAAGTAGCAGCGTTCACTGAATCCAATTCAGCAAAGCGGTGTTGGAGTATTGGATTCATTATGCAGGATTCAGGATATTTGGTCTCTTTTTTCTCCCACATCAACCATCTGCCACCTTCTATCAAAAATCTGTAATTATCCTTAAACAATCCTATTTTTGCGGATAACTTAATTTAAAGTATAGACCAAAATATGGCCTTGAAAAATCTAATCATAGCATTCGGTGGAGTCTCTCCGGAACATGAAGTTTCTGTGCTTACGGCCATTCAGGCAATTTCAGCGCTCGATAAAAGTGCCTACAGCTGCGTTCCGCTGTATGTTACAAAATCGGGGCGCTGGCTTACCGGTCAAAAACTGTTAGACCTTAGCAATTATCAAGATCTCACAAAGCTTGCACAAGAAAGTACTTCTTGTGCATTTATGAAAGATGAAACCGGCAAAGCTTTCCTGAAAGAGCAAGACGGCGGTGGGTTATTTTCAAAGCCAAAAAGTATTCCTGTTTATGCCGTGCTTTGTGCATTTCATGGCAGCGATGGTGAAAATGGCGGCTTTCAGGGTATTTGTGAGATGATGAATATTCCCTATTCCGGTAGCGGCATTTTAGGATCTTCTTTGGGAATGAACAAGGTGAAAGCCAAGATGGTGGCTTCGGCTCAAGGTATTCCGGTTACAAAGTCGATTAATTTTTATGAAAGCGATTGGAAAAAAGAGCAGGAAGACATCCTCACGGTAGCCGAGCGTTTTGAGTATCCGTTTATCGTGAAGCCGGTTAGTTTAGGCAGCAGTATTGGCGTGGCCATAGCCACCGATAGACCTACACTTATCGACGCGGTTGAAACGGCCTTCCGCTACGATGCCCACTTGCTAATTGAAGAAGCCATACACCCGTTGATGGAAATTAACTGTTCGGTAATGGGTACCGCGGATGACTGCCAACCCAGCGTATGTGAACGACCCATGGGGCAAGCCGAAACACTTTCTTTTAAAGATAAATACCAAAGCGGTGGTGAGACTAATAAAGGGATGGCGGCAGCCGACCGCGTGATTCCGGCCGATATCTCCAACGAGTTAACAGCAAAAATTCAGGAA
>JBDNFJ010000446.1:0-4142 GCA_041689895.1 Gracilimonas sp.
CGCTCCGGAGCGGAGCCCACGGAACGAGGGCAAGCGATATTAAAGCTAAGAATAAGTTAAGGGAATTTGCGGAAGTGGAACCAGTTACAAGATGACATCCTGATTTTCATCCTGAACATGGCCGCATTTATCTTTTTAAGAAGCTCCGCTATTAGTGAAAGCCCATTTTAGCCTCATGCTTTGAACATGGTTAGCGAGAGGGTTCATCATGTTTGGTTTCACAGAACTCCTAATGTCACCCCTCTGTACCCATAACTTATGAAGACCTTCCAAATAAGTTGAAAATTTCTGCTTCATATCCCACATACATTTGCTACTTTCATGGACTCACTCAAAGATAAATTTATACCATGGCAGATCCTTTAGATTCCATCCGCCAGAAGCTGGATGAAATAGACCGTACCATCTTAAAAGCACTCGCCCAGCGACAAGGATTGGTAAAAGAAGTCTCAGACTTCAAACTTAAAAATGAAAAGGGCATTCGGGATTTGGAGCGCGAAGAGTTGCTGCTCAATCGAATTCGAGATATCGCACACGAAGTAGGGTTGGATCGTTATTATGCTGAGCATTTATTCCGAGACATTATAAACAACTCGGTTCGTTTCCAGACTAATTCTTTAGTGGATCATCAGAATGATCGGGCAAATGGAGATACCATTCGTGTTTCGTATCAGGGAACAGATGGCGCATACAGCCATCAGGCCGCTATTCGTCATTTCAGTGAGCGCTATGCTAAAGTAGATATCATTGGGTATGATACCTTTCAACAAGCGGCACAGGCCGTGCTGGAAGATAAGGCAGATTACGCGCTACTTCCCATCGAAAACACTACGGCAGGCTCTATCAATGATACTTATGATATATTGGGCAACGAGAAACTGCATATTGTGGGAGAAGAAATCCTAAAAGTAGTGCATTGCCTGATGGCGGTTGAGCCTATTGAATTGTCCAAAATCCGGCGCATTTTATCTCACCCGCAAGCTATTGCGCAGTGCTCCAGCTTTTTATCCAAATTGCCTCGCTGTAAAGTAGAATCCTATACCGATACCGCTATGTCGGCCCGGAAAGTGCTGGAAGACGGAGACCTTTCGCAAGCGGCTATTGCAGGAGCCCAGGCAGCCGATATTTATGGTTTGCATGTAGTTGAAGCTGATTTAGCCAATCAATCAGAAAATTACACACGGTTTGTAGTGGCTGCAAAAAAACCTGTACAGGTTGATATTCAGATTCCCGCAAAAACCTCTTTGATGATGGTAACTTCTAATGAAGCTGGTTCGCTGACTGACTGCCTGAATACCTTGCATCAGCATAAAATAAATATGGCCAAGTTGGAATCGCGTCCGCGCATGAATGAGCCGTGGAAATATTCATTCTATCTGGACATTTATGGGAATACCGAAAACCCAGATGTAGCTAAAGGCTTGGAAGCCCTGAATGAAAAAGCTGAAGAGCTCAAGATTTTAGGCTGCTATCCCATGCAGGTGCCCTCTTAACTTCTTTTTGCCGAGTGATCGTTTCTTAGAAAGAATAAGTAGCACGAGCAAAAAAGTTGTAGTTGGTAGGCGCAAGATCATTACGTGATTTGCGAATACGATATCTGAAATCAATATTGAATTTTTTGGTGATCAAATACCGGTAACGGATTTCCATCTCATCAGCATTTGGAGCATATACGTTCACGGTCAGCCATTCTGGATCTGTTTTTGCAAATTCTACCATTAGCTGATGTTTGCCTGCAAAGTTGTGAATGCCCACAGAAGCAACCATGCTGGTTCCGTCTTTAAAAGATGTGTTCAAATTCTGGCCAATCTCTCCGGCCACGCGAATACTCCCACCCTGTAAAGCTTCTTGGGGAAAGTCGAGCGCAATACGGCTCATCACGCCTAAATAATAGGTGTATCCGTTTGGTTTGGCATACGCATTGGGGGCATAAAATAAGCCAAATCCCTTTTGGATGATGTTCTTGTCATCTCTTTGTCTGTTCTCGAGCCCGAGGTAAGTAGCAAGATTATGCTCGTTATTTCTGAAATTCAATCCCCCTTTATAAGGAAAAGTAACGTGGTTTTTGGGTTGATATTCGGCAATCACCTCGCCATACCATTCATCATTGAGTTCCCTTTTGAGATAAAGCCCATCTGACCAATGAATGTTGATGTTGTTGCTTTGAAAGCGGAAATGGCTTCTCCCTGCATTCGTGAGAATTTTTACCGTATACTGAAAACGTCCCAGCTTAATTTCAGTTTTATCGCTTTTATGATGGTAGTAAAACTCATCAAATGAAATGCCACCGGTATGTAACCCTTTATTATCAGAGGCAATGGTTAGGTAGGGATTTGGAAAATCGGTGGACTGCGTAGTTGCTATGCGTGCCCGAAAACTGTTGGCATTGTCAAAGGAATATATTCCGCCAATTCGTACTCGAAGAAAAGAGTTGCCGTCGAAATGATCAAAAGCATCGCCACTCGAACTCATATACGAAAAGCGTGCATTACCGTAAAAGTTAAAAGTAGAATGGTCTTGTGCTTGTACGCTACTAAACAAAGTTGCAAAAAATAAACAAATGAAGGAGGAACGAATGGTCATGAGTTAATGAAATTTAGAATAGAATTAAGGGAAGCATTCTGTTAGAATTTATCGACAAAGGGAACAATTTCTTAAAAAGCTTGAGTGTTAAATTTGGCACGGTAATCATCAAATAGTTAATTAGAAGAGGAGCGTTTGCCATCTTTCCATTCGAGCTCAAAATGGTTAGAATCAGCGAAATTAGCGGCGGTGCGAATCCATCGTTCATCTTGCCAAACCCGCACAAATCCTTTGTCCAAAGGCTCGTTTGGGTTTTTCTTATCCAGCGCATGAAATAAATTACCCAGATGCTCTTTTCGATTTCGGATGAGTGAATCGGTGCGATGATCCAGCTTTTCATTAAGGGTGAGAATGCGTGAACGAGCTGATTCCATTTTCTGCTTCACAGCCAAAAGCGCATGGGATTTAGCCATATTTGATACTTTATCTTTATATAGCGCAATGGAACCGGTTGTATTCGTTTCTAATTTCTTACTGAAATCATCTACCATAAATCGAATTTCATTGATGTCGGGAACGGCTAATACGGCGGCTTGAGTAGGAGTTGCCGCGCGTTCATCGGCTACAAAATCAGAGATGGAAAAATCCACCTCGTGTCCCACAGCGCTGATCAGCGGAATTTCACAATTGAATACGGCACGAGCTACGGCTTCTTCATTAAAAGGCCAAAGATCTTCCAGCGAACCTCCTCCGCGACCAATAATAACTACGTCCACATTCTTATGATTGGAGAAATAATGGATGCCTTTTACAATTTCGGGTGCGGCATTCACCCCTTGAACACTGGCGTGATATAGTTGAACTTGAGCCAGAGGCCAGCGTTTTTCCAGTGTAGAACGGATATCCTGAAAAGCAGCTCCGGTTGCAGAAGTGACCACGCCAATACGCTCCGGAAACTTTGGAAGCGGTAGTTTGTGTACGTCGTCAAACAAACCCTCTGCTTTCAGCTTTGCCTTTAATTTCTCGAAAGCCTGCTGAAGCTTTCCTATACCCGCTTGCTGAACCAAATTCACGATCATTTGATATCGGCCATGAGGCGCATATACCTGAATATCGCCGCCCACTACTATTTGTTGTCCGTCGGTCAGATGAATACCCAGTCGCTGTGCCGTACTGCGCCAAATGACACAGGGGAGAGAAGCGTTAGAATCTTTGAGGGTAAAATAAAAATGCCCGTTTCTGCTTTGATTCACATTACTGGTTTCACCTTCTACTAAAATATCTACGAAATTCTGCTCCAGCAGGGCTTTGATTTTGTCGGTGAGCTGTGAAACGCTGGGAATATCAAATAAAAAAGGAATCTGGTTTTCGGACATGAAATAATGGATTCGGCATTTAATTCTTGCGCAAAGGTAAGGAGGATTAAAATCCTTCGCAGAAGTATCCTCCGGATTACGGCATATTTCTTGTTTTTAACTAAACCTTGGTTTGATTTATAACACCTTTTATGTTCAAACCTCAGAGACCTTAAACAGCAAAAGTTAAAACAGCTATCGAGGTGAAAGACCTCCAGGATTCATATCTCATAAAGCTATTAAACCGGAACTTACTTCACAGCA
>JBDNFJ010000447.1:0-5833 GCA_041689895.1 Gracilimonas sp.
ATCTGTTTTTGCTAAAAGCCCTGTAATGAGTGGAGCTATTAGCGCACCAATATTAATCCCCATATAGAAAAGGGAAAAACCGGCATCTCTTTTACTGCTTCCCTTACCTTCATATAAATCTCCAACAATAGCACTAATATTAGGTTTTAGTAGTCCCGTTCCAAGAACTATGAGAATAAGACCAATGAAAAAAGAATTGGTATCAAAGGTAGAGATATCCATTCCCGGACCTGCTCCAAATAATTTAAAAACACCTGGAAACGCCATAGTAAAATGTCCCAATGCAATAATAATACCGCCATACCATACGGATTTCTTTAATCCAAATAACCTATCTGCCACCCAGCCGCCGGGTAAGGCAAGTAGATAAACACCCATGGTATATAACCCATAAATTGCGCCAGAAATCTTATCATCGAAGCCAAAACCACCATCCACAACGGGGGCAGTCATAAAAATGATTAGAAGCGCACGCATCCCGTAATAACTGAACCTCTCCCACATTTCCGTAAAAAACAGGGTTGATAAGCCTTTTGGATGCCCTAAGAATGTGGGTTCATCACTGTTTGTACCATTTGCCATAATCTGGATGGGTTAGTTAAATATTAAATTTAAATATCAAAGTTTGTGATGATACTTAAACAGCAACTCGAGTGCAAGAAGGGATTGAATTCGAGGCGGTTTGTGCCGACCTTTTGTTGCAGACTAAAAAATGAAGGTGCATATGAATAAAATTGAAATCGGTAGCCTGTATTCAGGTATTGAAAAATCTTTAGCAATTCTTAAAAAGGATCCCTCCCGTGTTCTCGCATCCCGCGAAGTGGTGGAAGAAGCGCTCACAAAAGATGAAGCCTTTTACGGGATTAACACCGGTTTCGGGATTTTGGCCAGCAAACGCATTGGGGACGATCAACTCAAACAGCTGCAGCGAAATCTGATTCTCTCCCATGCAGTGGGAACCGGCGATTTGGTTTCAAAGGATATTTCCAGACTGATGTTACAACTTAAAATTCATGCACTGGGTTTGGGATATTCAGGTATTTCTAAAGAAACCTTCGATCGACTTATGTTTTTTGCGGATCATGATCTGATTCCTGCTATCCCTGAAAAAGGAAGTGTGGGTGCTTCGGGCGATTTGGCTCCGCTGGCACATATGTCGCTACCCTTACTTGGTTTTGGCTCTTTTTGGAGTGAAGACGGTTCCGGTGTTATTCCCGCAGATGAAGTGCTTAAGAAACATAATTTAGAGCCCATCGACCTTCAGCCCAAAGATGGATTATCACTGATTAACGGCACACAGTTGATGAGCTCGTACGGGGCTTTTATCCTCGAGAAATCACTTCGTTTATTGAAAGTAGCCGATTTGTTGGGAGCAATGAGCTTGGAAGCCTTGCAAGGAAGCATCAAGCCATTTGACGAACGTATTCATAAAATCCGCCCTCATAATGGACAACAAGCCGTTGCCCAAAATGTACGAATGTTGCTTGAGGACAGCGAGATTCTGGAATCACACCGCAATTGTGGGAAAGTGCAAGATCCTTATTCGCTTCGGTGCATTCCTCAGGTTCATGGAGCCAGTCGCGATGCCATTGCACATTGCATCTCCACGGTTCAAACCGAAATAAATTCCGTTACCGATAATCCGCTGGTGTTCCCAAATGGAGATATTATTAGTGGGGGAAATTTTCATGGGCAACCGTTAGCGTTGGTGCTCGATTATGCCGCCATCGCTATGGCTGAGCTGGCCAGCATCTCCGAGCGTCGCACCTATTTACTGCTGAAAGGCCACGATGGACTTCCCACATTATTAATGGAAGAAACAGGCATCAACTCCGGCTTTATGATTCCACAATACACGGCTGCCGCGCTGGTGTCTGAAAATAAGATACTTTGCCATCCTGCTTCGGTAGATTCTATTCCAACCAGTTTAGGGCAGGAAGATCACGTGAGCATGGGAAGTATAGGAGCGCTAAAACTGCTCAACGTGTTTAAGAATGTGGAGCAAGTGCTGGCTATCGAATTGTTTACAGCCGCTCAAGCGTTAGATTTCAGAAAGCCTCTGAAGCCGGGTAAAGGCGTTCATTTAGCCCATAAATACATTCGCAAGCATATCCCTCATGCCCAAGAGGATCATTTCTTTCGGGATGAAATTAACCTCGCTGTCCAATTATTGATGAATCCGGAATTCATAGATGAGTTGGGGTTGAAATAGGAATCGGGAATGCATGGGTGATATCCAATCGAAACAAACCCATCATAAATTCGTGAAGGCATTATGGAATATATTTTGCTATCTGTAGGTTTACTGTTGATGATTATTGGGTTGATTGGCGCTTTTCTGCCCGTAGCTCCCGGACTCCCTTTTTCCTACGGCGGGCTACTAATTCTGCAATTTCTTTACGCACCATTCTCTCTCACCTTCCTGCTGGTTTGGGCGGTCATTGTAGTGCTGGTTGGATTTGTATTAGATAATGTGATTCCCGCCTGGAGTACGAAGAAATTTGGTGGCTCAGCCTACGGTGTTACTGGCTCGGTAATAGGATTAATAGCCGGGCTATTTTTTCCACCTATCGGTTTGGTTGCTGGACCGCTATTAGGAGCCTTTTTAGGAGAATTGATTGCGGGGAATAAATCGGATAAAGCACTAAAATCTGCCCTTGGTGCTTTTATTGGATTTTTGGCATCCACCGGTTTAAAAGTGATGGCAGCGGGAATGATGACTTACTATTTTATAAGCGAAGCTTTTCTATAAATCCGAGTAAAACTCGTGGTTATTAGGAACCCTTGGAGGGTTTCTTTCAAATGTTTTCGTGTGGCAGAGCCACTTAAAATACTCCAGAGCAGAGCGCTGGAGCGAGAAGAAACTTATAACCGACAAGCATGACAAATTTCATGAAATTATGAACGTATCATGCTTTTATCTCCTAAATAATTTATGCTTGAGAGGCATGATTTTTAAATAAATCATCGATTCCTTTTGTTCTATGAAATTTTATAATGAAACAATTTGGATTATTCCGCTAACCTTTTACTTTTAAGCATACAACTAATAAGGAGGGGATTATGAAGAAAGCAACGTTACTCACCTGTATATTTGCGCTACTACTTGTCAGCCAAAGCTATTCTCAAACGAAAGAGGGGGCTTATTTGAATGTAGATTATCTGAAGGTAAGCTCCGAAGATATGACCTCATTTGAGGAAATGATATCGTTTAAATGGAAGGAAATCATAAACAAAGAAATCGGCGACAATAAAATCACCGGTTTTTATTTGTATAAGGTGATTTATCCCGGTGGCCAACTCAGCGATTATAATTATGCCTTGATCAGAACCTACGCCAAGATTTCGTCTATTGTTGAAGTGAACAAACGATTGAAAACACAATTGGCGAGCCGAAAAGATAATCTGGAGAAACTAACCTTAGGCCTGGCTACGCACCAATACTCCCAACTCTGGAAAACAGAAGCCGGTATTTTTAACATAGCCGACAAACATCTCAGCCAATATATGGTAATGAATTACATGAGAGTTACGCCCGGTAAGGAATTGGAATATCTGGCGCTGGAGAACGATATTGCACGTCCATTACATATTGAGCGATTGAAGCAAGGCATGATGTATAACTGGAGAACCTATTCGCTCATAATGCCTGCCGGGGCGAGTGTTGGCTATAACTTCACTACGGCCGATTATTATGACAAAATTGAAAATATTGAATTTGAGTTCACCAACGATATCATGAAAAAAGCAATGCCGCGAGCTAATGTCACCGAAACGTTGAATGCCATAAATTCAGCTCGTGAAATCCAAAACAGTGAGCTTTGGCAGTTACTTCTTTCTATAGAATGAACGAGGCTGCATCCAAATCACTACCTATGCTTTGAGTACTGAATGATTATCTTAGCCACATGACAAACCAAGAAAAAAGGGATCTCAAAGAAATCATTCGTGCTCGCATTTTGAGTACCGAGCAGGAGATTCTCGGGCTGCAAGAGCTGGTAAAACCCATCCCATTAGATGCTTCCATCGGGCGCATTTCGCGTATGGATGCCATCAATAATAAAACCATTAACGAGTCTTCCCTAAGAGAGAAAAAGCAGCAGCTACAAAAATTGAACCGAGCTTTGGAGCATTCAGAATCCAAAGCTTTTGGGGTGTGTACAAAATGCGGACAGGACATTCCCTTCGGTCGGCTGGAATTTATGCCTTACGTAACCCGATGCGTCCATTGCGTTGGGTAGGAAAATAAATTTTCACCATAAATAATCCCTATGCAACATTCACGTTTGAACATTGATGTTTAACCATTATCTTTAAATGGTTATAAAAGAGGATGCAGAACCCTCTTTTATCTAAGCATTATATTTGACCATAATTCTTAGTTTTAAACATTCCCAATGAATCATCTACAGCATAAAGGAAGTTAATGAGCCAGCTTTTTAGCAAGTTACCGTTACGATCGTTGACGAGTCGGAATCGAATCATGGTTTCACCCATGTGTCAATATTCTTCGGAAGATGGTTTTTCTACCGATTGGCACTTGGTACACTTGGGCACAAGAGCGGTGGGCGGAGCAGGCATTGTGATGTCGGAAGCTACCGCCGTTTCTCCGGAAGGAAGAATTTCTTACGCCGATCTGGGAATCTGGAAAGATGAGCATATCCCAAACCTCAAGCGTATCACCCAATTTGTGGAAGAGCATGGCGCAATACCTGCTATCCAGCTTGCACATGCGGGACGGAAAGCCGGTAAAAATCGCCCTTGGGAAGGAAATAGAACATTGAGTACCGAAGAAGGCGGTTGGGAAGTAGTGGCGCCTTCGGCGATTTCGTTTGGTGATGGATATCCGGTTCCAAAAGAACTTTCAAAAAATGACATTGAAAAAGTAAAAGAGAACTTCCGAACAGCTGCAAAAAGAGCACTCCAAGCAGGTTTCAAAATCGCTGAAATTCATGCCGCTCATGGTTATTTATTTCATGAGTTCTGCTCACCCCTTTCGAACAAACGGACGGATGAATATGGAGGAAGCTTTGAAAACCGCATTCGATTACTGCTGGAAGTAACGGATATAGTGAGAGATGTTTGGTCGGATAAATATCCGCTGTTTGTACGTATTTCAGGGAGCGATTGGGTGGATGATGAGCCTTCTTGGACTATTGAAGATTCGGTGAAATTAGCACGGGAGCTAAAACAACGTGGCGTAGATCTCATTGATGTTTCATCAGCGGGAAATTCACCCAAGCAGAAAATTATAGCAGGCGCCGGTTATCAGGTTCCATTTGCAGAACAAGTGAAGAGAGAAGCGGATATAGCTACGGGAGCTGTGGGATTTATAACCACCGCTCAACAAGCAGAAACAATTTTACGGACGGGCCAGGCAGACCTTATTATTATGGCTCGGGAGTTGCTTAGAAATCCCTATTTCCCACTCAATACCGCCAAGGAATTACACGACAACATAGAATGGCCTAATCAATACAAACGAGCAAAACTATGAGCATGACCATTACGGAGCTAACTGAACAAAGTGTCTGGCAAAACTTGCGCGATAACATCTGCGAAACGGAGGTTTGGTTAAGATCTACTCTCAAAGATTTTCTGGCAGAGTTTGGTATCACCCAGCAGCAACTTACCATTCTGAGGATTTTGAAAATCGCAGAAAACGAGCCGATGTCAACCAAAGAAATTCAAACCAAAATGATCGACAAGCGCTCAGATACATCTCGTTTGGTAGATCGATTGATCGATAAAGGACTGGTTCGGAAAAGGAAAGATTCGAAGGACGGCCGACTGGTACAGGTTTTTATTAAATATGAAGGACTACGTTTACTTG
>JBDNFJ010000448.1:0-2449 GCA_041689895.1 Gracilimonas sp.
ATGGTTCTTGTGTATGCTTTCATAGATCGGGTAAATGAATACAGCTCGCGAGCTTGTCTCGATTTATTATAAGCCGAATTATAAATAGCTGCAGCTTTAGCATCGGCATTACCACGGATGATCTCGGCTTGTTTAAAAGCTTCAGATTGAATGCGTTTTAAGTCTCGATCTTTCTCTCCATTAATTCGAGAAGCTTCGCCTTGTCCTTCTGATCTGAATTCATCCGCAATCCGATTTCGTTCAGAAATCATACGATCGTACACCGTTTTACGCACTTCTTCAACGTAATTTAATCTCTTAATTCTAAAATCGAGTACAACAATGCCGAGATCGGAAGTACGTTTATTAGCTTCCAGCTGAACGGCTTCCTGAATAGCTTCACGACCTACATTTATGGTTTCCAGAGAATCTTCCACAAGCTCCAAGATCTTAGCACCTGTAGTATCGGGCTCGCGATTACTGGTTCGTACAATTTCGAGTAGATTGTGCGAAGCAATTGCATTTCGAGTGGCTCCATCTAAAATATCATTCAACCTTGATATGGCACCGCGCTCATTTCCTAAGCGCTGATAAAATTGAAGCGGGTCGGTAATTTGCCAACGGGCATAACTATCTACAAAAATGAATTTTTTATCACGAGTTGGTATTTGATTCCGGTCGCCATCCCATTCTAAATAACGTTTTTCAAAAAAATTAGTTTTTTGAACAAAGGGAATCTTGAACTTAAGACCAGGCTCGGTGATGGCATTCCCAACGGGATCACCAAATTGAGTAATAATAACCTGCTCAGTTTCCTTAACTATGTAAAATCCGTCAAGAACGGTTAGCAGAATGACAAATCCTATAACGGCGGCAATAATTCCTTTTACATTCTTCATCAGTTGCCTCCATCATTTTTGGTTGAAGTTGTTTTAGCACCATCTAATTGCATTTGTAAAAGCGGTAATATGTTATTTCCGTTATCATCCATAATTATTTTTTTACCCATTTTTGGAAGGATGTCTTCCATCGTTTCTAGGAATATTCGCTGTTTTGTTACTTCGGGAGCTTTGATGTATTCGGTATATAAATCGTTAAATCGTGAAACCTCACCTTCTGCCGTATTCACACGTTCAGAAGAATATCCTTCGGCTTGTTGAATGGTTTCTTCTGCCTCACCTCGGGCTCTTGGAATAATTCGATTGTAATCGGCCTTTGCCTTATTAATGAGTGTCTCTCGCTGTTGCTGGGCCTCATTCACTCCGTTGAATGAAGGTTTAACAGACTCTGGTGGATTGATATCCTGTAGCACTACTTGTTCAATGGTAATGCCCATTTCATATTCTGTTACCAGAGACTGAATGAGCTCCTCCACACGTATTGAAACTTCTGCACGGCCAACCGTTAACACCTCATTTACGGTTCGGTTGCCTACCACTTCACGCATCGCAGCTTCCGAAATATCGGATAGGGTAGATTCCGCATTTCTCACTTTAAATAAATAGCTGTACGGATCAGTAATCCGGTACTGAACCACCCATTCTACATCGGCAAGGTTAAGGTCGCCCGTAAGCATCAAGGATTCGATATCATATCCGGCTTTTCGGTACTGGGTCTTGTTGCCCCCCCTAGAAGTCCGGTAGCCGAATTCTTGCTTTAGTTGCCGTTCTACGGGAACCAACTGCACATTATCTATTAACGGTAGCTTGTAATTTAAACCAGGTTCAACGGTTTCTTTATATTTTCCAAGCCGCACTATAATTCCCACTTCTTCCGGATCTACCGTGAATACAGAGGAAAAGCCGAGAAAAAGCACTATTAATCCGATAACAATCACCCGGATATTTTTGGATATTTTCTCAAACTGCGGCGGTAAGTTAAAATCAAAATTTTGATCTTGAGCCATGTTTTATAATTAGTTTGTTTTGCATTAGTTAATATCGAAATCCTCGAACACTCTATTTACTAAATAGTTAAGGCACTACATAATTTATGCCATCTACAAATGGATTTCCTAATATCTTGAATTATATAATAGGGGTATCGCCTGCCAATTGATAGTTTCTATACCTATGACCAGCCCATCGAATAATCACCATAATCTTTAGTAAGGAAGGGAAATCTGTGCCAATGGATTCTTCGAATTAGAGTGTTTTTTCAACCCAAAAAAGAACACCTTTTTATCCTTCTAATTGACCGGCCAGCCTACGGGTTTCACAACGCTTTGTTACTGCTTTTTGTCCCAAATTTGCAGACGGTTTTATAAAACTTACAGATAGCCATTTAGTGCTCGTTAGTAAACTCAAGATGGAAAATTTTCCCAACTGATTGCGAGCTTTCTATGATCTCAAAATCACTATGTAATTGTGAGGAGAGCGTCTTAATAAGCATCGTACCCAGTGCTTCCTCATCTTGGAATATTTCAGCATCAAAACCGATTCCACCATAAGAAATTTCAAGGCTGATTTTC
>JBDNFJ010000449.1:0-2545 GCA_041689895.1 Gracilimonas sp.
GCAAATGCTTCCGGCTCAAAGTGCGCAAAAAGTTGTTCGGGATAAGCTCCCAATTCTCTCTTTATAATTGACCGAACCAGCGCTTTATTTATAGGAGGAACTGAATACTGTGCCTGTGTCATTATCTCGGCAAATTCATCCGGAAGAAAGCCTTGGTCCATGCTCATTCCCTGTGCTATTTTAAGCGCCGTTCCTCGCAGCTTGGTGAATTCCTTAAAAACCTCTTTTGCATTTTCGGAGTGAAATTCACGCTCAGAATATTCCTCTTTTCTCCCCGATTTTTTACGGAGATAACGCTTAGCGTAATTGGTTCCTACTTTCAGTCCGGTTTTAGCAATTCGGCTGCCACGCTCAAATTTAGAAGAGGGGAAATCATCACTCATGGTCGGCTTCCTCTTCTTCATCTGTGACTTCAATATCCACTTCTGGTTCATCCTCAAACCAGTCGGCAAACCATGCGTTTATATCTTCCGCTTTTTGGTTGAATCCAAAGGCGCTTATGGAATATTTCACTAAATCAAAGCCTTTATCAGCAATTTTGGAATAGACCAATTCTTCCATGAATTCCGTGATTTTATCCACTAAAGCAAAGGTGCGTTCTCGGCCTTCGCTATCATCTTTTAGCCAAAATTTTATCAGATATAAGTATTGGGTTTTCAAGGCTCCATAAAACAAATGGCCCATAAAAAACCCGGCACTGGTAGCAATGTTGCCATCCGTGGTAAAGAAGTGTTTGAATAACGCAGTTATTTCCTTTTGGAATTCACTGTTGTTGGAAGAGCAGTTCCATTCAAATTCCCTGAAGGTATTCTCTACAAATTTCTGCCGTTCCTCCATCATATCAAAAAGGGTGAAGGCAAAGTTGGATAGTTTTTCGCTGATGGAATAAGCATCAAAATCATCAATTTCAGCAATCATGGCCTGATATCGAATAATGAGCGCTGGATAGTAGAATTTTAAAATAGCCTGTTTATTGGGGAAGAGGGTGTAAATGTGTGAGGCGGTGTATCCCGTTTGGTCAGCTAAGTTCGGGATGGAGAATTTGTCTTCTATATATAGAAGGGTGGCGGCTTCGGTCAGTTCAATTTTGGTATTCAGTTTATCAATATTCATAATGCTCATGCTTTGAAAGTAGAACGAATGGAAGGTGTTTTCAGTTCGTTGCTACGACTAAAATTGGAAAATTGTTTTGAATGATTATTTTTGAGCGAATTTTAAATTGATTTTATACATGTTGAACCAAAAAACGTTGCCCTTAACGCGAGATGCTTTGTTTCTAAGTCTGGCGGGAATTTTCTTAACCTCTCTAATTGTGGGTAATGTGATTGGTACCACTAAATTTGTAACATTATTCAGTATGGAGCTTCCGGCGTGGTTAAAATCCATTACGCCGTCCATTGTTCGGAACGAGAATATCTATACTATGAGTATACCGGTTGGGGTGCTGGCCTATCCGTTTACCTTTTTGGCCACAGACCTAATTTCAGAACTATATGGCCAGAAGAAAGCTCAGCTGGTTGTTTGGGTAGGTTTTTTTATGAATTTCTTAATGCTGATGATTATGACAGCAGGACATTGGCTTCCAAACACATGCGGAGTAAGTGGAGGTATTCATCTTTTTGAGGGTGTGTATGAATTTATGATCCTAAATACGGTTGCCAGCATGATTGCCTATTTGGCCGCCCAGACCATCGATGTTAAGTTGTTTCATTTCTGGAAAAACTTAACGAACGGAAAACACCTTTGGTTGAGAAACAATGGTTCTACCATGGTGAGCCAGTTAGTAGATTCTATTTCCATTTTAACCATTCTATATCTTGCCGGAAACCTGGGTGACAATGTGAATACAATCGGTACACTCATTATTCTGATTATCAACAGTTATATATTCAAGTTTTTCTTCGCGCTTTTCGATACCCCATTCTTTTATTTAGGGGTGAAGTTTCTGAAGAATTATGATGAGGATCCATCGGGGAATGGTTGATGTGCTTTGAAGTGCAAATGGCAGGTTGTGAGTATCAGAATAGTGTTTCGAAGTTACGTGGAAGGACTGGGATTTGAGCAATCTGGGAATTCTAATTTAGAGCGTTATTGAAAGATAATGTTGAAGCCATGCTCATTATCCAACCTCGCAATGTTAATCAAAACAAATAATTCTTAGTGCTTTCTGATACTCTGCACTTTTATTTAGGGAGGAAGTTTCATAAGGGTAAAGATAAAGCCCCCTTAGGGCATGCAGTATGCGATTCTGCCTAACACAGAAGTTTAAGTAAAAAAGGTGAAATAAAGTTCAAAAAATATTTGCAATGAATAGGGGTCAGCCCCTATCTTTGTAATCCTTTCAAGGAAACGAAAATCGCTGACAAAACAGATGTTTGGTCAGCATTTTTTTTCGCTGAAAGTTTAGTTCTTTTCCATACTGAAGTATAGATCAGATTGTTTGTGCGAGCGAGAGCTTGTTCAATTCTTTGATGCATTTTTAATGCATTTTATAATGACAAGAGCGTAGGGTCAGCTCACAGAGTATAATAGATAATATTTACAA
>JBDNFJ010000450.1:0-2156 GCA_041689895.1 Gracilimonas sp.
ACAGATTTCGGCAGAAACTAAAGAGCTGGCCGGTTTGGCTCGTGATCGAAAACTTCAGCCCGAACAAATGGAAGGAAGTACCTTCACCATTAGTAATTTGGGGATGTTTGGCATCGAAGAATTTACCGCCATTATCAATCCGCCCAATGCATGTATATTAGCGATTGGCGCTATTCGTGACGTTCCTGTTGTTGAAAACGGAGCTGTGGTTCCCGGTAAACGTATGAAAGTAACCCTTTCAAGCGATCACCGAATTGTAGATGGGGCAAAAGCGGCTCAATTCCTTAACACGGTTAAAAACCTGCTCGAAAATCCATTATCTATGCTGCTATAATCACGTAAGTAGCGAAACCAACAGATATTTAAAAAGCTTAGCGCAATAGGTATGTGCAAAGCTTTTTTTATGATAATACATTCTATCAAGCCAGCTTTAATAGCTACTCGCATTCGGTTATAAATTGCGAATTGGATTGATACAGCTACAGTTAAAAGAAGGGGAGTTATGCCTCCACCTGTGCATGCAAAAGACGGTTGATCACTTCTGCTTTACTACGATTTACATACATGCCGTAGGAGAGAATAAGGGTGCCTTTGATACCCTTGTCAGACTCAATAACGTGCAGGGTTGATTCACTCCCAGGGTCGGTACCTTTATCAAAGGTGTAAGATTTTAATATTTTTAAACTACCCGGCGCGTACACCAGGTCCAGTTCCTTGCACACAATATGGTCATCCCTGATTTCATAGGTATGCTCATATCCTTTCTCTTTAAACGATTCTACAGCGTCGGCTAAATCTTGATACATGATTTTATTATTCTACAATAGTGAATCTTTCAGTTATTTCGCTTCGTGGGAAAGCATCAAAATGCCACCATTCCGAAGACAATGGTAAAAATCCTACCTCACTCATTACATTTCGCAAAATTTTTCTATTCGTTACTTGCTCTTGTGTAAGCTTATGCTGTTCTACAAGTAATTGTTCCTGATTGGTGTGGGCAACTGGGGTGAAGTTGTCGTAACCGGTGCCCATGTCAAGCTTCTCTCCGTTAATATATACAAGGGTTAGGTCAACTGCACATCCATAATTATGAATAGATCCGCTCTTCGGATTTGCCACGTATTGGTTGCGCTCATTTTCCGGTATGCCCGACTCATCCCAAAGTATTTGTTGTATGCGTCTTGGGCGAGCGGCATCATAAATTAGAAACCGTAAGTCGGGATGATCTTTTCGTAAGAGTTGAGAAGCCTGACGCAGCATTTCTAACGCCTCGGGACGTAAATATGCTTCCTCTAAAGAGCCGTATAAGTCTTTGCCAATGAAATTATTGATGGTTGAATAGCGTAAATGAACTCGAATAGTTGAGTCCGCCACTTTCACATTGTGCAACCCTTGCGATGTAAAAACGGAATCCCAGTTGGTTTCATCGTAGGTAGATGTACTATCATCCGGTTGTTGTTGGCTTTTAGTGCATCCTGTTTGTATGCAAAAAACGCCCAAAACGGCTATAGAAAAGTGTGAGAGTAATTTAGTCATATTCTTTTTGTTGAACGAGAAAGTTGTAGCAATATTTGGCAATATCAGCGGAAGCATCAAGGACGGCCTCCCGATTGGGTGCATTTTTGGAAAGGAAAACCAAAACAAAAGACCTTCCATCAGGGAGATAAATAATGCCCGAATCATGATGAACTCCGGTAATCCAGCCGGTTTTATGCGCAATGGGAGTGCCTTTTGGTAGCTTTACAGGAAACATATCGTTGTATTTCTGCTGCTTAAGGATATTAATGATCCCGGCTCTGGAGCTGTCCCGAAGCACATCTCCTTTTACCAGCTGCTCGAAAATGATTCGGAGATCTTTTGCCGTGATTGTGTTACTTAGCCCCGCATCAAACGCTTTGATATCTTCAACCCCACGTAATACCTCTATGCTATCTGCGCCCATCTGGCGCATGGTTTGCGTGACTTTCTTTGCATCCAGAAGGTCAATCAGAATATTGGTTGCGAGGTTGCTGCTACGGGTAATCATGTCGAACCCCAGTGCATAAAGCGTGGTTTTTTGTCCCATTTTTCGGTAGAGATCCTGTTCCCCATCCTCCGTCACTGACATGGAAAAGGTGGAACCGTCCACAATGCTTTTAAATTGATTTTGAATGGTG
>JBDNFJ010000451.1:0-2437 GCA_041689895.1 Gracilimonas sp.
ATGTTCGCCGATATTGCCGATGATTATGATCGGATTAATGGCGTGTTGTCGTTTGGCGTGCATCATGTGTGGCGAAAAAGAGCGGTGCTTGAAAGCGGAGCCCACTCAGGCGACCAGGTATTAGATTGCGCAACGGGTACCGGTGATTTAGCCATCGAATTTAAAAAAACGGTGGGTGATTCGGGTTACGTGATGGGAACTGATTTCTGCGCTCCCATGATTGAGCCGGCTCCAGCGAAAGCGAAAAAAGCCAGCCTCGAAATTGATTTTGAAGTAGCAGATGCCATGAATCTCCCTTATGAAAACAACAAGTTTAACATTGCCAGCATCGCTTTTGGCATCCGTAACGTAGATAATCCGGTGGTGGCGCTGAAGGATATGGCCCGAGTAGTAAAGCCGGGCGGACGTGTTGTGGTGCTGGAATTTGGACAGCCCAAGGGCTTACTTAAATTTCCTTACAACTTATATAGCCAACACATTATGCCGACTATCGGCGGATGGCTGAGTGGTAATCGAGATGCCTATGCCTACTTACCCAGAACCAGTGCTGAATTTCCGGCCGGGGATAAATTTTTAGCCCTGATGGATGCTTCCGGTGCTTTTAAAGAACGAAGAGCCGTAAAGCTAACCGGCGGAATTGCCTACGTTTATGTAGGTGTGGTTGAATAATGGTATATTCAAAAACTTTTATACAACAAGATTCTGAATATTAAAGTCCTTTTGTGGTCATTTCTGCGGAGGCAGGGATCTGGTTTTCTGAATGAACTCAGTTGATACTTACCGGGCAATTGGATTCCAGGCAATCGCCGCGGAATGACCTTTTAAAACATAGTTTAGATTCATTGTTTGAATTATAGTTAAATAAGCAAAAAGCTTTCATTTTTTGGCGAAACTAACAAACCAACCTTTATGAAGATAGAAGACATTAAAAAAGTACTCCCTCACCGTTATCCATTTTTATTGGTAGATCGGGTGCTGGAGCTGGAAGACGAAAAGATTAAAGCCCTCAAAAATGTGACGGCGAATGAAGAGTTTTTTAATGGGCATTTTCCCGGGCAGCCAATTATGCCGGGTGTGCTTCAGGTTGAGGCTTTAGCCCAAGCCGGTGCCATTATGCTTATGACGCAGAAAGCCGAAAATCCGGAGGACTCACTGATGGTGTTCACCGGAATAAAGAACTGTAAATTCAGAAAGCCGGTAGTGCCCGGCGATCAGCTAATTCTGGAAGTAGAATTGGGATCGATGAGACGAAATTTTGTAACGATGATTGGAAAAGCAACGGTAGATGGCGAAGTAGCTTGTGAGCTTGAAGCATCAGCTGCATTAGTTCCAAAGGAGAAAGCATGAGTACGCAAAAATCCTCTGAACGCCCCGCAAAAGTAACCACTCAAACCGTGGTGGATATGAAAGCAAAAGGAGAGAAAATCTCCATGCTCACATCGTATGATTATACGATGGCTCAGATTGTAGATCAGGCCGGCATCGATATAATTTTAGTGGGAGATTCTGCCAGTAATGTAATGGCGGGGTATGAAACCACCGTACCGATGACGCTCGAACACATGATTTATCATACCTCGTGCGTGGTGCGTGGGGTGAATCGGGCGCTGGTAATTGCCGACCTGCCTTTTATGAGCTATCAGGTTACAACCAAAGAAGCGTTGATTAGTGCCGGAAGAATGATGAAGGAAGCCGGCGCTCACGCCATTAAATTGGAAGGCGGTGAGCCCATTGCTCATACCGTGAAAAAAATTGTGGAGGCTGGGATTCCTGTGATGGGACATTTGGGTCTGACACCACAAAGCATTTATAAATTTGGGACGTATAAAGTTCGCGCAACCGAAGGCCAGGAAGCAGATGATTTAATCCGTGATGCAAAACTCCTGGAAGAAGCAGGGTGTTTTTCCATAGTACTGGAAAAGATTCCCGCAAAACTTGCCGAAAAAGTATCCAAAGAGCTTGCTATTCCCACCATTGGCATTGGCGCCGGCGGTGGTTGCGATGGCCAGGTTTTAGTGATTCACGATATGCTGGGATTGAACAAAGAATTCAACCCGCGCTTTCTTCGAAGATATGCAGATATGCATAGCGTGATGACGGATGCGGTACAGCATTATATCAAAGATGTTAAAAGTAAAGACTTCCCTAATAACGACGAACAATACGGCGGATGAGCGATTCAAAAAAACCCTTTATTTTAGTAAGTAACGACGATGGAATTTTCTCGCCCGGCATCAAAGCGCTGGCCGAAGTGGCCGCCGAATTTGGTGATGTATATATCGTAGCTCCCGATAAGGAGCAAAGTGCGGTTGGGCATTCCATCACCATTCAGGTTCCATTACGTTCCAGTAAATTCACGGTTGCCCATAAATTTGAGGGAGAAGCGGTAAACGGAACGCCGTCTGATTGTGTGAAACTGGCACATAGCCAACTTTTA
>JBDNFJ010000452.1:0-2510 GCA_041689895.1 Gracilimonas sp.
AGCATAATGATGACGAAAACTATATTTACAAACTGGCATACCATGCGCTGGGTAGCTTTAGCCATTGGTGGTTTTTTGGCGATAATGGCTGTTCTCTATCAGGATATAGTCACCGGATTATTTGGTGCTTTCTTTGTATTTCAGGCCGTTACCAACACCGGATGCATGGTATCACAAACGTGTGGCGTACCGACCGGTAGAAGCAAAACGAAATCTGATACAGAAACTGAAATTGAATTTACCGAGATAAAGACGGACAAATAATCATGGATAAAACTACCGCAAAGCAACCTTCTTTCAATGAATTAATTAACGGCGACACCCCCGTGCTGGTTGATTTCTATGCCGACTGGTGTGCGCCTTGCCGAATGATGCCGCCCATCTTAAAGCAGCTTAAAGCTGAAATGAGAGACACAATCAGCATTATAAAAATTGATACCGAACGCAACCCGGATGTAGCGATCCGATATCAAGTGAGAGGGATTCCAAATCTGATTTTATTTAAAGATGGGAAGGTCCTTTGGCAGCAGGCAGGAGTAGTTCAAATGCCGCAACTCAAACAAATCATCGAACAAAAAATGGAGCAGTAAAATGGCAACTCTAACAGAGCATAACTATGATGTGGAACTTCAATGGAGAGAAGGCCGACTTGGCCAACTGAGTTCCAATAAATTAAACACAGAAATTGAAGTTGCTACACCCCCTGAATTTACGGGTGGAATTGAAGGGGTTTGGAGCCCTGAACATCTTTTTGTTGCATCGGTAAGCAGCTGTTTCATGACTACCTTCAATGCCATCGCAGAATATTCGAAACTAAATTTTGAGGGATTGAATGTGCATGCCATTGGAACAATGAGCAATTCTTCAGGGAAATTTGCCATCACAGAAATTATATTAAAACCAAAACTGGTTATAACAGATGCCAGCCAAAAAGATAAAGCTTTGCGGATTCTGGAGAAATCTGAAGAAGCATGCCTTATCACTCGTTCCATTAAAACAGAAGTGATACTGGAACCTGAAGTATTGGTCACTGAGCCAGTTTAAGGGCCTGCATTATAGTATTTGTAATCTCTGGATTCAACCAATCCACTTGTTAATCGTAATCTTAAAATTTCACTTATCATGTCTTATCATTTTAGTAAAATAGTAGATCTTAGCTTTGATAAAGCCATTGAACACACAACCAAAATTCTTCAAGAAGAAGGCTTTGGTGTGTTAACCGAAATCGATATTAAAGCCACGCTAAAAAAGAAGCTGGATGTTGATTTCAGAAATTATCGCATATTAGGAGCATGTAATCCACCTAATGCCTACAAAGCTTTGCAGGCTGAAGGACATATTGGATTGATGTTGCCTTGCAATGTAATTGTGCAGGAACACGAGGATGGAAGCGTTGAGGTTTCGGCAGTAGATCCTGTGGCCTCCATGCAAGCCATCAAAAATAACGAATTGGGTGATGTTGCGACAACCGTCAGAGACATGCTCAAAAAAGCTATTGAGCGTATTTAAAAAAACACCGATTTCGGCACTTTTCATTATCATTGGTTTCTGGAAAGCTATGGCTTATCCCAAGTGCTTGTAGGTCGCAATTCTGTTCCAGTGCAATTGGATAAATAGAATTACGGTAAACAATTCAAGCATTCGCGCCACTATCCTGAAGGTTTCGGGAAGGAGGTTTAACTCTGCCCCTATCATCAGCCAAATACCGGCATTTATACTGATAACCATCAGGTTGGCGAAAACGGGATTGCCACGGGCCTCTCCTTCCAAATATCGGGGAAGTATCCAGTGTGCCATGCCTAAGGTAAATTGTATAATCCAGCCGAAAATCATCACTTCGATATGGATGGAAAAAAGAGCCCAGATTAACGGGTGTAGCACAAAGGCTTTGCTTAGCAGCATCAACGTTCCCAATGCTGCACCAATAAGCAGATACACAAAGGAAAGCTTAATCATCAGGCGAGATTGAAGCGTCATATCAACTCTTTGCTTTCTTTTGGAGCCGACGTTGTTTCGGTGAAAGCACGCGCGGCCAGATCTCAACCACATAAAATACAACGGCTAAAAATTGAGTAACGGCTGAGATAATGATTAGCATTTTCCACACAGCCGAACCGGATGTAACAATTAAAGGCTCCGAGACAATGCGTAGGATTAAGCCGGTATTCAAAAACCCATAGGTTAACCACGACCATCGCTGATTTATAAAGCTTTCCACTTTTTTACGGCCCGGAAACATCCAAACTGAAATCCCAAATATGATTTGAGTAATCCAGCCCAGCATGAGCATATGCCAAAATAAAGGCACCAAATTGGGAATACCGATGGAGGGAAACTGAAGGAGAATCCCAATGATGAGAGAACCCAGAAAATAAACGAGCCCGGTTTTCAGAAATAAGCGGGTAATTAATGGCATATCTAAACTTATGAAATCTGTAGATGGAAGTTAAGCTAAGGTAAAGTCAATCTGCGTAAATAGCAGGTGACTTTACAAAAGCTTAGAAAACCAA
>JBDNFJ010000453.1:0-9457 GCA_041689895.1 Gracilimonas sp.
AATCAGCTCGGTTTGCTCCATGATAGGCGTGCGAATTTCCTCGAAGTTAAATTTTGCAGCTTCTTCATGGATGATGTTCTCCAGCGCTCTCCATTTTGGAGATTCGTCAGGAAGAATATCCACCATTCCAACATGAGAAGTGAATTTAGGTTTAGGCATTAATTCGATTTTATTTTTCTTAAGTTCGCTCCAAAACTATGAAACAATCGTGAAAGATTTTGCATTAGTATTCATCTATTATGCGAAACTATTTGAAATCATCATAAAGGTATATGAAAATAATTAGTGTAGTAGGGGCTCGCCCAAATTTTATGAAAGTCGCTCCGCTAAGCAGGGCTTTTAATGCGTATAAAAACGTAGATCACAAAATTGTGCACACCGGGCAACATTATGATTATTCAATGAATAAGCTCTTTTTTGAGCAACTGGGTATCCCCGAGCCGGCCGTACACCTAAACGTAGGCAGTGCTTCTCATGCGCAACAAACGGCAGAAATTATGGTTCGTTTTGAGGAAATTCTGCTTAAAGAAAAACCTACCGTGGTTTTGGTTGTGGGCGACGTGAATTCGACACTGGCTTGCTCATTGGTGGCTTCAAAAATGCATATACCTGTGGTACACGTAGAAGCAGGATTGAGAAGTGGCGACCGCACTATGCCCGAAGAATTAAACCGCATTGTAACAGATCATTTATCCGATTTGCTGTTTGTATCGGAGGAAAGCGGCTTAAAGAATCTCGAAAATGAAGGCGTTGATTCTGATAAAGTGTTTTTTGTTGGAAATGTTATGATTGATTCACTTATCAGTAATCTGGATAAAGCGGACCGACTGAACGTGCTTTCTGAGCACGGCGTTGAACCTGGAGCCTTTGGTTTGGTTACGCTGCATCGTCCCTCTAATGTAGATGATAAAGCCAGGTTATCACGATTGGTGCAATTATTGAAGAGCGTTTCCGGAGATTATCCATTGGTGTTTCCCATGCACCCAAGAACAAAAAATAATGCCTCAAATATGGGGTTACTTGAGGAGCTAAACGCGCTGGATAACCTTAAAATTCTGGAGCCACAGGGATACTTTGAATTTCTAAAGTTTATGAAAGAATCTGCATTTGTGCTCACAGATTCAGGAGGAATTCAGGAAGAAACTACTTATTTGAATAAACCTTGTATCACCATCCGCGATAATACAGAAAGGCCGATTACATGTACCTTAGGAACCAATACTTTGGTTCCATTTAATCAAATTGATAGGGTAGAATCTTTGCTTTCTGAGAAACTGAGCAAGACCCATAAAGGCACTACTATCCCGAAATGGGATGGGAAAACTTCAGAACGGATAGCGAAAATCTTAGTAGAGAAATACGCTTAAAAAAGGTCTTTGAGATTAGCTTTCCAACGAGCCGGATTTCTCCAATTTCTCCAGATTTGTGCAATTTGTTTGAGTTCAGCTTCTTCATAAAAATTGAATAAATACAAGATAAAGGGGAAGGAGATGATGGCTGAGAATTTCACAACAAGCCGGATGGTAAGCGACATGTTATTGGTTAAAAGTGAGCCGTAAACTAAAATCAGCCCCAGCACAAACATGAGTGTTATCTTAAACCATTCGAAAGGAATTGGATACAGCTTGTTGGAAAAATAGAACAACCCTAAAAAGTACACTAACTGAGATAATAGGCTGGCAAAAGCTGCACCTTCAGCGCCAAACCACGGGATTAATAAAATATTTAGGGAGAGATTAAGGACAGAAACCACGGTTGTCATGAGGCTTATACGCGATGTTTTTTTTGTGATGTGAAGCCCGGTAACCACAATATCTTTTAGCGCCACGAAATAAAGCCCAAATGCTAAAATAGGGATAACGGAAAACGCCGACCAGTACAGCGTGCTTCCGGTAAATATTTTTAGTAGTTCTTTACTAAAAAGTGAAATTCCCATGATGCAAATCATCATGCCAAAGCCATAGTAGGTCATGGTTTTGCTATAAAACCGATGGCTGTCTTTATCATTTATTTTTCTAAATATGATGGGGGTAAGGGCCATGCTCACCGAGCCAATCACCAGAACTTTGATTACGGAGGACACTTTGTACCCCAGAGAATAAAATCCAACTTCTTCTAAGCCCGACATGGAATTCAGTACAAAACGGTCTATTACATTTATTGAGGCGCCTGCAAGTCCGGCAATCATCATAGAAAGTCCGTAACCCATCATTTCAGTAAATACGGCTACATGTATTTTTAGAGCAGAATTCCTGTACATGTAGGGAAGTAGCATAATTGTATAAACGACAAAACCCGCAATTTGTCCCACATAAATGGCAACCAGGCCTTCCCCCAGCCAAAGCAGATAATACAGCGTAACCAACAGGGTTACTATCAACTTTACTACATTGCTGGTGGTGAAAAAAGCAGCCCGGTCTTGCAGCCTCATTAATGCGGCAGGTAATTGCCCAAATGCTTGCAAGCCGGTAGAGACGATTAGCAGCAAAATTACCCGATTATACTTTGAGCTATCGAAAACTAATTGTCCTATTTCACCCCGAAAAACATAGGCCAGAGAAACTGCCAATAGAAGCAAAGAAGAGACCACCAAAAGGGCAGTAAAAAAGGTAGATTTATTTTCATTCTCATCCTGTTCGTAATACCAGCGGAACATGGAGTTATAAAGGCCTAACCCTATCAGATAAATAACAATCTGATTCACGGCTTCCAATACGCCCAGCGCTCCATAATCTTGTACGCTTAGATATGCAGGGTCGGTAAGAAACGGTACTAATATGAAGCCAACCAATTTCACCGAAATATTTCCGATACCGTAAATGGCTGAATTCTTTATCGTTTCCTTAACGTACTTGAGCAAGAGTTATCGAGGTTTAGGAGGTTAAATTATAAGCTTACCTTGCTCAGAATATACTATATATCTGGACAGTGCACGGAGCATCCAGGCTTGTGCCCATCGGATATATTTTATCTCTGAACGGTAGGTTCTGCCCGTAAAACGGCTTTTGGAAATAGCATAATAAAAGTCTTTTTCCTTTTCATCATATAAGTGTGCTAAGGTCCAATGGAGCACTTTTTGAGCCGTAGGAAAAGCTTCGTCGTGATAGTCTGCCAAAAAAACCAGGCAGTTAATGGCTTCTGCGGCCGAGTGGATGTCGATTCGATACAATCGTTCAGGCTTTAGTTTTGGGATGCCTTCATCCGTAAATAATTCATCAAGGTAAAAAATTAAGCCTTTATGCAACGCCTGTTTGATATCCTCTCGTTGGGTGTAGTGATAGGTGCTTCCCAACATGCGGAGCACGAAACCGGTGTGGTAGTTATCGATAAAGTTTTGAGCTTTTTCGGGCGGGCCGTTATAATCAAAGGCACCGCTTGGCAACTGATTAGCTAAGGTATAGTTTATGGCTTCATTCCCTTTTTTTATCCACTCGGTTTCTCCAATTTCTTTCCCAACTTTTATCAAAAAATCAGCCACAAAAAGATTCAAATTATGCACGTGGTTTTGATAGTGTGGCACGTAGGAAAAGCAAAGCTGATTGGGTGTAATTTGGTCTGTCGGCAAGTGGTTCAGAAATTGCCCAATTAGTTTGCATTGATTGAGCGCTTCGGTTCTTCCGGTAACTTTAAACTTTGTCCAAAAGTATTCTCCAACAGCGGTGGTTACAATTCCGTTTGGTGTTTGAGCGGGAATAAGTTTTTTGGATTGCCAATTAAAAGGATATCCCCAGCCTATGCTACCGTCAGCAAACTCAGTTTTATATGTATTTAATAGCGTATGAATGTCTTTTTCTGTGCTGGTGAGCAAGCGAGAATCTGCCTCAGGCAAAAGAGATAGCTCGATGCAAGCTGTGCCCAGTAATCCGAGTGCTTTGGAGTTATGTGCGGGTTGAATGCCAAACAGGGTACGGGCTTGTTTTGGGAAGTGATTGATGACTTCAAGTACCCCTTCTCTCACTACTTCCATAGCATAAGATGCGTTCCCCCATTTAATCAGTTTCAAAATAACCGGATGAGCTTTAATATCGTAAGGATCGTAGCCGCGGAAGTTAGTCTCTGCTACCGATTGAAGTAGTAAGGATGATATGTTTAGGAACTTATTGGTTTTCATGGGGCTTTTGTAAGTAGAAGCAAGCCGAAAAGCCTTCCGATTTTTTATCCAACTCTTTTGCCTGTTCTTTGAACTGTTTTACTTCTTTCGGCGTAAACTTCGATTTAGCCCGATTTTTAAAATAGGAATTTGGGGCTACCCGACTGATCCCTTCCTTATACTGTTCGCTACCAATTAGCTGGTACTCACTTGATTCAAAAACAATTTCGGTCAGCTTAAGATCAGATTGTTCAGCCAAACGATTTATGCTATCAGGCGTGTGCATATAATAATGGCGGGGTGGCTCTAATCCAATCCAATAATCTCCGTAAGTATCCCACATGTATTGTGAGAAAATGGGAATTCGTATAAGTGCAAATCTGCCAGGCTTTAGAACTCTATGAATATTCTTTAGCACCTCGTGCTGGTTTGGCATGTGCTCTAAAGAGTGATTCAGCATCACGAAATCATACTGACCATCCACATCAGCTAAGTCTTGCTTGATTACCTTAACTCCATTTTTATAGAAAATATCATTTTCTATAAAAATATCGGTTCCAGTTAAATCGGTAAATCCTTTTTCTTGAAGCCAATGTAGTCTGTGTCCTGAACCGGTACCAACATCTAAAATGGAATCGTTTATGTTTACTTCAGCTCTTTGGAGCCTATCTACAAATCCAGGACCCAAAATTTTCTCAAAGAACCATCCTATAGGATTAGGCTTTTCACTAAGTACATGTAGCGTTTTTAACTTGATAAGTGCAGAAATAAGCTGATTCTTATCAGAAGCTTTAGGTTGGTCGAATGCATTGTAATCCGGCGGGTAATATTTTGAAATATTATCTGGATAATCGGCTATTTGGAGGCATCTACATACTGAGCAGTGGATATATTTGAAAGTGTTATTAAAACCGAAATGCCGCTCCGTTAAGGTATAAACGGAGTTATGTTTAGTGTTTCCACAAATACGGCACGTGATTTTTTTATTCGTCATCTTTCATAAGGTTTAATAGCACTTTGCTCGACCGGATGCAGTTCTTGTAATAAAACCGCCTTTTACGCACCCCTTTTCCATACACGTAATTAGTAGCAGAATCTTCTTTATGAAAAACGGTACAGGAAGGGTCATAACATGTTTTAAGCCCGTCTCTCTTGGCAATAAAATTTAAAATTGATTCTTCCATTTGCATGGAATGAAGGGGATACAATCCATCATAATTCAGAATGTATTCTTTCGAAAAGATTAAAAAACATCCGTGTAGTTTAACGTCCCACTGCTCATTTTCATGGTCAATGTTTTTGTTATAGGAAGGGAGCTTAGATTTTGGGAACAGCTTTTTTTTGATCGAAACTAACCATACATCAAGATGCAAATAGTTGAGCCATAAAAGCCTTTTAAAATTAGTGATGAAATTCTCCAAATTTTCAATGCTATCGTACAGCTCGTCTCTGGGGTTTTGATCACGGTCGTCAACTGTTGAGATGATTTTTGGCCCATAAATGTGAAAATGAGTGGCGTGGTCTTTTTCTATGACCCTTTCGATGAAGTCTTTGGTGCCTATGAATATATCATTATTGGAAAGCACGATATACTCAGCATTAAGCTGCTGCTTAGCATACATGAAGCCTATATTATTGCCTCTGGAAAATCCCAAATTCTCCTGAGTATCAATTATGGTAACAGTGTTATTGCTGGAATAAGCCTCCAGCAACTTTTTCTGGCTAAAATCATCTTCATCATTATTTACAATAATAATATGTTTATCCAAATAGGTGGTATCCAGTATAGAATCGACGCAGTCAATGGTATCCCACCACGTTTTATAATGTAGCACAACAAAACAAAACTTAGCCATTACTTAGCTCCTAATATGCTTAGAGCTGTCGTATTTAAAAGCGATTCAACCGGAATAGGCCATTCGCCTCCGTTTTTAACAGCAAGCGCGAAAGCTTTTATAATGGCTTCGTGTCCTTTATCTCCACGGGGAATGCCGGAATGGAGATCTACTCCGTAACCCTGTAGTTCGGAGTAATTATTGAGGGTAATGCTCTTTTGGTCGTAGTGAATTTCCAGATATTCTTTGCTCAGGCTTGGATGGCCCTGGCCGGTATAAATTAAGGTGCAAATAGAACCGTCTTTGTAAGAAACGGTGAGCGTTCGATTGTCTGAAGTTAAAAAACCGGCTGTTTGAGATGAAGCTGCATCCACGCTAATACTTGTTGGTTCTTGTCCGGTTAGATATTCAAAAAGATCAATGATATGGCAGCCTTCCCCGATAATTCTTCCACCGTCCTGATGTGTCCAGTGGTCTTCCGGCTGAAAGCCTGCATTCATTCTATATATACCAATCATCGGATGCACTCGATGTTGCAGTTCAGTGTGGATAGCACTTATAAATGGACTGAACCGCCGATTAAATCCTACGGTGAGTATCGGTGCATTTTCGTGCGTATCAAAAAATACTCGGAGTTCATCCAGTTGTTGCTGGTTCACGGCCAGCGGTTTTTCCACAAATACATGCATGCCGGCTTTCAGGCACTTCAGCACAAGCTCGGCATGCGTTCCGTGCCCGGTTGTAATGAATACCGCATCAATATCATGGTTAGCTAAAAGCTCATCCGTAGAGGCCTCAATGGAAGGCACATCATTTCTTTCTGCAATATTTTTTGCTTTATAGGGTGTGCGGTTTACCAAAACGTCTAATGAATAGTACTGATCTAATTTCTTAAGATTTGGGATCGTCATATTTACGGCAAAGTTTCCCACACCTATAACGGCGGTTTTGATTTTACCTTCAATGGGGCGCACCGTTGTTATGATTTCTTTATTGGGAGCCGATGGCTTTTTTAGCTCCGAATTATACTTAAAAAAAGAAATGAGTGGGGCATCGGGAGACTTCAATTGCTCGAAAGCAGCTGCGGATTCTTCCGGGCTAAACTCAGCCTGAGATAGCAAACTTAGGTCAACAGATTTATTAGCTAATGCCTGAAGATATGCTCTGATGTTTCTGTTCTCCGTCCAGCGAACATATCCGTAAGGATAATCTATACCCTCTTTTTCGTATTTGTCATCATATCTACCTGGACCGTAAGAAGTTGAAATAAAGAAATCGAGCTCTTTTTGGTAAATATCTTTTCGGTTAATCGTCATCCCCGTAACGCCAACTAACACCACTGCTCCTTTCTTTCGGCACATCTGAAAAGCTTGTGAAAGTGGTTTTTCGGAATTGGAAGAGGCGGTAATAATAGCGGCATCCACACCTTGGCCATCCGCCCAGATAATAACGTCGTCAACAAACGCATCATAAGTAGCGTTAAAAATCTTATCTGCGCCACATCTTTGGGCTAATTCAAGCCTGTTTTGGTCAATGTCGATTCCGATTACTTGCATGCCATTTGCCTTCAGAAGCTGTATGGTAATTAAGCCCAATAAGCCGGTACCGATTACCGCTACATGTGAACCAAATTCGAGATTAGCTCGCCGAATTCCCTGTAAAGCAATACTTCCAATGGCAGCGGTAGAAGCATCTTTTTCAGAAACAGCTGCCGGAATAGGAGCTACCAGATTTTTGGGAACTACCGCAACTTCGGCATGTGCGGCTACTATACCACCGGCGGCTGCCACCAAGTCGCCTTCTTTAAAAGTGAGTACATCATCGGCTACAGCAATGACTTGGCCAGCCAGCGAGTATCCCGATGGTTTGGCCTCCGTCAATTCTGTTTGAACCGAATCCCAGTACGCTTTTAATCCCATTTTTGAGATCTTTTTAAAGGCTCTTTTAATAGTTTCCGGCTTATCAATAACACGCTGTAAAATGCCCGCTCCCGAAGAGGAAATGTTACTCAACTCCGTTCCAGCCGAAATACAGCTATACAAAACCCGGATTTTAACGCTCCCTTTTTGAAGTGGAGGCTCCGGTAACTGTTCTGTTAAAATGTGTCCTTTTTTAACCAGTATCTGTTTCATGGTTTCTCTTTATAAATACTGAGGAGTACCTTTTCATCATTCGCCCAGTTATACTTTTCTAAAACGGATCGAACTCCACCCATCTTTAATTCTTCACCTTTAGTCCATTTATCATAAATACTGGAGATTAGTTCGGCCAAATGGCTGGGTGCATTATAATCATAAATAAAACCGGAGTTTGTTTCATTAATTATCCGCATAATAGGAATACAATCGGTCGCCAAAATGGGCTTTCCCGTAAGCATGTACTGGAATAATTTATGTGGAATGGTAGAGTCGGAGTGTTCCGTTTTAAAATGTGGAATAAGCAAAATATGTGATTTAAACATCAATTCAGTCATTTCCTCAAGTGGCTTCCAACCCCAGAAAATGATTTTATCTTCTACTTCTAAATCCTTAGCCTGTTTTTTTAGTTTTCCCAGATAGCTTCCATCTCCCACAATCCAAGCTTTCACTGGCATGGTTTTACTTAACGCCAAAGCTTTTATTACTTGCTGCAATCCTCGGTGTTCATTAATTCCGCCCCCGTAAAATAGGATAAGCTCGTCAGATGATTCAGACTTAGATACTTGTAAATTTTCCAGCTCTGAAAGTACAGGAGTGTTGGAAACAACATAAATTTTTGAGGGATTATCAAGATACCTGCTGATTCTATCTTTGCTTTCTTCAACTACCACAATCACATTATCGGCGGCTTGAATCATATCTTGCTCATATTGCCGCCACTGTTTGTCGGATGAAAGGAGCTTTCCAAGTGGACCTTGCACATGAGGTGAAATAGTGAGTAGCGCCGGCCAGTTTTCGTGCAAATCTAATACAAACTGAAGCCCGTGGCTTGCCTTAAATTCAGCACCGATTTGAGCAAGTGGTAAGTCATGGATGTGAATAGCATCGAAATTATACTCTTGGTTCAGCTTTGAAATAAAAGATCGCCAAAAATTAAAATAGAAGGGAAACTTGAGGCACCCCACGCTGGTTTTATGAAAAAATGAACTTATGGGCTTTCGATGAATAATAGCCTCGTTCCATTTTTCTCGCGAGGCCGCATTTTTTCGATTAAAACAGGCGAGATGAACCTGGTGGCCCGCATTGATCAAAGAATTAATCTCGTGCTCTACCCGAATATCCGGTGGAAAATCACGATCGAGGACCATTAGTATTTTCATGACGCGAATATATTTTTAATAATTCCCGCAATCTTGCCAGCGGCATCGCCTTCACCATATAGCGGCTGCCATTTTTGGGAAGGGGATTGTTGTGCTGCCGAAATTATTTTTTTGGAATGTGCACCGGTTAAGGTATTCCAACCGCTTTCGATAGTTTCAACCCATTCTGTTTGATCCCGAACAGTTATGCACGGTTTTTTCATCCAATAGGCTTCTTTTTGAAGTCCGCCGGAA
>JBDNFJ010000454.1:0-3027 GCA_041689895.1 Gracilimonas sp.
AAGGCGAAGTTATTTACCACCAAGAGAAAAAAGATTATAAACTGACCGCACATGATGAAATTGACATTCCCCCAGAGGTCACCCATTCCGTTTTTGCTCTCAAAGACAGCCTTATCCTATTAACTCAAGGATAAATTCAAAGATTTTCCCATTAAGAAAAGCCGCAGATTTTAGTCTGTGGCTTTTTTTGTTTGAAAGCTCTTTGCACAAATCAACAAACCAATTACCACACAAAAGTCACCCTGTAAAGATAGGAATATAAATGTTGTTATAACATCCACACTCTAATTCCCACCTCGCTTTTTTTACCCCACAGAATCCTTTCTTCCCAATAAACTAATTAAACGAAATTATATACTTGGCGAAGAGTTCATGCTTTCCATTTGTTTTAGATCGATAGGATATTCAGTGCTCCCTCGCTGTCAATTAATAATAGGAACCCTTAACTTTGAGGTTCTGTTTGAAAGGCACAGGTTCACCCCTGTTTTCAACGATTTATAAATCAGAAATTATAGAAACATTGGATTTAGATAAAATTACTGCCGAAGATGTCGGCGAAAATCATGTAGGTACCTCGGTTGAAACTCCGCTCCGCAATAACGCTTTCGAAAAGTCGGACGAAGAAAAAATCGAAATCATTCAAGAGCATTTTGCTGAAATCATGCATACGCTGGGGCTCGACCTAACCGACGATAGCCTGCAGGGAACGCCCTATCGTGTGGCAAAAATGTATGTAAAAGAAATTTTTCAGGGATTAAATCCTAAAAACAAACCCGTTGCCCGGCAGTTTAACAACAACTACGACTATAAGGGAATGGTTGTTGAGAAAAACATTCAAGTTACTTCTTTCTGCGAGCATCACTTTCTACCCTTTTTAGGCAAAGCCCATGTGGCCTACATTTCTTCCGGGAAAAAGGTGATTGGGCTTTCCAAGATCAACCGGATTGTTGATTATTACTCCCGTCGACCTCAGGTACAAGAACGCCTAACATTGCAAATAGCCGATGAGCTTCAAAATGCTCTTGAGACAGACGATATTGCTGTTTTTATTGACAGTAAACACCTGTGTGTTTCAACCCGAGGCATCAAAGACATCACCTCTACCACCATCACTTCTGAATATCGGGGAGCATTTAAAGAGGACGCTACCCAACAGAAATTCATTGATTACATCAAAACCAACACTGAGATTTAATAATCACTGTGGCTGAAAAAAGTACGCAACAACTTCACGTTTACAACACGCTAACGCGCCAGAAAGAACTTTTTGAACCGCTTAATCCTCCTCACGTGGGGATGTATGTTTGTGGCCCAACGGTTTATGGGGATGCTCATCTTGGACATGCCAAAAGTTATGTATCATTCGATGTAATTCTCCGTTATCTGCGATATCTGGAGTATAAGGTGCGCTATGTGCAAAATATCACTGATGTAGGCCATTTGGTGAACGACGCGGAAGAAGGGGAAGATAAACTTAGCAAGCAAGCGCGTATCGAGAAAGTACAGCCGATGGAAATTGCGGAGAAATACACCTACCGTTATTTCCGGGATATGGATGCTCTCAATATACTTCGGCCCGATATTGCCCCCAGAGCTTCGGGACATATTCCTGAGCAAATTGCCATGATAAAGAAGCTGATTGAGAACGGTAATGCGTATGATGTAAACGGCAACGTGTATTTTGATGTGTCTTCGGATAAAGAATACGGAAAGCTGAGCGGTCGAAAAATCGAAGATGCCGAATCCGGTACACGAGTAGCAACAGCTTCCGACAAAAAGAATCCTGAGGATTTTGCCCTCTGGAAAAAAGCAGACGACGACCATATTATGAAATGGGATTCGCCTTGGGGCGTGGGTTATCCCGGTTGGCATATTGAATGCTCGGCAATGAGTAACAAATATCTCGGAGAGAGTTTTGATATTCATGGGGGCGGAATCGAAAACCAGTTTCCTCATCATGAGTGCGAAATTGCTCAATCAGAATGTGCGCATCACAAGGATTTTGTGAAGTATTGGCTGCATAATAACATGGTTACGCTGGAAGGCCAGAAGATGGGCAAATCGCTTGGTAATGCCATCAACCTGCATGAGTTTTTCACTGGAGAACATGCCTTGTTAACGCGTGCATGGCCTGCTGAAGTAATTCGTTTCTTCCTGCTTCAAAGTCATTACCGAAGTACAACAGATCTTTCTGAGGAAGCTTTGGCTGGAGCCGAAACGGGACTCAAAAATCTGCATTCTATGATTCTCACCATCGAGAATACAACACCGGGTGATGGCGAATCTTTTGATTTGATTAGCTTTAAAAATGCTTTTGAAGCAGCTATGAATGATGATTTTAATTCAGCGCAAGCCATTGCCGTTTTGTTTGAGAAACTGAAGGAAATCAGAAAGCAAATTAACGAAACGAAAGCACCTTCTAATTTAGATGAAATCAAGAAATTTCTTCACCGGGTTGTGGAAGGTGTATTGGGGATTTGGCCTTCAGAAAAAACCGGCGGCAATGAAGAATTATTAGATGGCCTTGCAGAACTTCTCATCGAAATCCGTAAAGAGGCACGAGCCAACAAGAATTTTGAGCTTTCTGATAAGATTCGGGATGACCTCAAAGAGTTGGGCGTGCAGCTTATGGATAGCAAAGAAGAAACAACTTTCGAGATTGAGTAATGAAATGGTTGAAACCCATAATCAGTATGGTAATCGTCGGCTTAGTGAAATTTTACCAGCTGGCTATTTCGCCATGGCTTGGCAGAAGCTGCCGCTACTCCCCCACCTGCTCGCAATACATGATTGAAGCAGTAAACGAATGGGGGCCCTTAAAAGGATTTTGGATGGGCATAAAGCGCATTGGGCGCTGCCATCCTTGGGGTGGAGATGGATTTGATCCCGTTCCTAAAAAAGCATTGAATAACGAAAAAGAAACTTCGAATAAAGAACACAGTTGAGAAGCAATGAGCACTATTGGTTTCAAAAAAAGAAAAACGATTGAGCAGGTAGAAGAAGGATATGAACTGGCTCCAAAATTTC
>JBDNFJ010000455.1:0-5417 GCA_041689895.1 Gracilimonas sp.
ACTGAAAACATGTACCGTGCTATCGAGAAGCTGAGCCGGAATTATTTAGCAGAAAATGGCCACGTTTTCTTAGAGCTTCATCGCGATTTTGCCCCCGAATGCGAACGCATTTTTATTAGCCGTAACTGGAACGCTTTTATAAAAAAAGATTATAGCGATAATCCACGTTATTTAAAGGCAAAAAAGGCTTGATTTATTTCTAAAATTTTTATTGACAATTACCGCTTTCTGTAAGATGATTAGAATGTGGAAAACTTGTGGAAAAGTAATTTATCCTATCTGCTTCTTTACAAGTCATTGGCTGACTCCACGTTCAGGCAATATTAGAGGTTGTCAAGTGAATTTTTAGAATTATTTATAAAACCTTTTAATCTACTGCCTAACAATAGATTACAGCTATTTAAAGGATGTGGATAACTTTTATAAATTAGCTGTTTTCCAGTTTGACAAGAGCCCAATAAATTACCATTTTCTCGGAGTAGCAAAGTGAGTTGTGAAATTCAGCCTGTGGATAACTAACTTAGTTTGTATCTAAATAATTTAAAGCTAATACCGTAAGGGGGATGAGTAAAATTGCAGGAACTATCGGTTGAAAAGGCATGGGAGAATTGCCTCGATATTATTAAGGATAACATAAGCTACCAGAAGTATAAATCCTGGTTCGAGCCGATTAAACCGGTGACTCTAAAAGATGGTACGCTCACGGTACAAGTTCCCAGTCAGTTTTGGTACGAATGGTTAGAAGAACATTACTATGCTATGCTTCGCTCTACACTCGCAAAAGTACTCGGCCCGGAAGGCAAACTTGAGTATTCTATCGTAATGGAAAAATCGGATCAGTTTGAAAACAACCGATCGGTACGAATGCCGCAACGTCCCATGGGTCCGGTTCAACCCCAGGAAGCCAGTGGATATCCTAAGTATCATCCCGAGCATATTGAAAATCCTTTTGTGATTCCTGGAATTCGGAAAGCCAAAATTGATTCAAATCTCAATAACAATTATGTATTCGAGCGCTTTATTGAGGGAGATTGCAACCGTTTAGCTCGTTCTGCAGCTATGGCTATTGCCGATAATCCCGGCAGTAATTCTTTTAACCCATTTTTTGTATATGGGCCAACGGGACTTGGTAAAACGCACCTTGTTCAAAGTATCGGGAATAAAATTAAAGAGAAGTTCGGAGACGAGCGATCGGTTTTGTATATCTCTTCCGAAGCTTTCACCAATGAGTTTGTGCACTCTATCCGAAATAACCGAGCCAGCGAATTCTCTATGTTCTACCGAAATATTGACGTTTTAATGGTAGATGATATCCAGTTTTTTAGCGGGAAGGAAAAAACTCAAGAAGAATTTTTTCATATTTTTAACACGCTTCACCAAGATGGTAAGCAGATTATACTTAGCAGTGATCGTGCGCCAAAAGATGTACCCGATATTGAGGAAAGATTGATTTCACGATTTGGCTGGGGACTCAGCGCCGATCTGAAAATGCCTGAATACGAAACCCGGTATGCCATCCTGGAACGGAAAGCCAACGACAATGGCATTGAGATTGATCCACAGATCATTGAATTCATTGCACATAATTTCAAATCAAATGTGCGGGATCTTGAAGGCGCTATCATCAAACTGTTGGCCCACGCCTCCCTGCAGAGTATTGACGAAATTGATTTGGCCATGGCCAAACGTGTACTCAAAGACATGGTGAAAGATTCCAACATGCAGATTTCCATCGAATCGATCCAAAATTATGTGTGTGATTATTTCGGCATCGATACCAACAAAGTTCGAGAGAAAACCCGGAAGCAAGAAATTGTAGAAGCCCGCCAGATAGCCATGTACCTCTCCAAGAAATTCACTAAATCTAGTTTAAAAACTATCGGCCTTCATTTTGGCGGACGCGATCACTCTACGGTAATTCATGCTATTTCTACCGTTGAGGAACGTATTTCTACCAACCCAAAACATAAACGCATGGTGGAAGAACTTCATCAACGCATCGAAGTTGCCAGCCTGTAATTGATGGATACCCTCACCATCAAAGGAATGAAGTTCAAGGGACTTCACGGAGTGTATGAACACGAAAAAGCAGAGGGAAATAATTTTGAGGTGGATGTAATTTTCCAAGCGGATCTCACCAAGGCAGGTCAAACGGATGATTTGCGAGAAGCCCTTGATTACACCAAAGTTCATGCATTAGCCAAACAGGTGCTGGAAGGTGATTCTGCTGATTTAATCGAACACCTTTGCTTTCGAATTGGCAATGAAATTGGAATCGCATTCCCGAATGTATCCTCTTTCGAAGTTTCCCTCAGAAAACTAAACCCTCCACTTTCCTCTCCCACCGAATATACAGAAGCAAGGATGTCATGGCCGAGGTAATAATTGCATTAGGTTCTAATTTGCAAGATCCTCATCGGCAACTTCAAACAGCTGCCCATTTTCTGGCTTCTTTATCAGATGCAGAACTACGCTATTCTGCCATTTATCAGTCGGAGCCGGTTGGCCCTTCAAAAAATGATTTCTTAAACGGCGTGCTTCAAGTAAACACCGATTTATCTCCGCAACATTTATTTGAGCAATTAAAAGAGCAAGAAAAAGCACAAGGACGTCCCTCCCGCTATCCAAAATGGTCGGCCAGAACCATAGACTTAGATATTATTGCCTATGATGGCTTGGTCATTGAAACAGATACCCTTATCATTCCCCATCAGGAATATACTCGGCGATTGTTCGTTCTATTACCCTTAAGAGACGTTTTTCCAAATTGGGAAGATCCCGTTTCCGCTCAGCATGTGGATATACTTATTGGACAAGCACCGAGTTTACACATTGTTAAAACAACCTTGAGCTGGTAGCTGATGCCCAACCCATATGATTTTATTGCTATTGAAGGTGTAATAGGCGCAGGAAAAACGTCGCTCGCATCGTTATTAGCTGAGCGCAGAAATGCCCGATTGGTATTAGAGGAATTTGAGGATAACCCGTTTCTCCCCAAATTTTATGAAAATCGTGAGCGTTATGCGTTTCAAACACAGTTGGCATTTTTAGCCAGCCGGTTTAAGCAGCAGCAAAATATGATGAGTCAGGATCTGTTTCATCAGTTCACTATTTCGGATTATATCTTTGACAAAGATCGCATTTTTGCACGCCTGAATTTAGATACCGATGAGATGGCTCTCTACGATAACATTTTCAACATTATGACAGGTATTGCCGCCCAGCCTGATCTCATTATTTTCATACAGTCATCGGTAGATCGACTAATGGAAAATATTAATAATCGCGGGAGGGAGTATGAACGAAACATCACCCCCGAATATCTTAAAGAGTTAAATGATGCATATAATCACTTTTTCCATCACTATAACCGGGCACCTTTAGTTTTTTTGAATGCTTCTGAGGTAGATTTTGTAAATAATGAAGAGTACCTGAGTTACATAGAAGAACAGATTTTCGATAAGGAAATCCGAACGAACACCCATATTCATATCGCACCCTAAGCACCATGCTTAAGTTTTTATTTTTCAGCATAGCATTTTATTTTTTGATGAGATACATCAGCCGATTGTTCTTGCCTTCAAAAAAACAGAAAAAGCCGTTTAGTGCCTTTAAAGGCACTTCGCGAAGACGTCAAGATAATTTTGACGAAATTGAAGAAGCGGAATACGAAGACCTTTCAAATACAGATAATTAAATACACTCCATGAATTTCGAAGAGAAACTAAACAAAGGATTTGAACTATTACGCGAAAAAGAAATCGATTATGCCCTGGATACGGCGCGTGAATTACAAGAGGAAGAACCCGATTCTCACGAAGCATTTTATTTAGAATCATTGGTCATGCAGCAGCTAAATCAGTGGAGCCACAGCATAGAAGCTATCGAAAAAGCGCTGGCGCTGGATGGTGAAAATGCGGTGTATTACAATCTTCGGGGAAACGTACGTATGCAGCTTGAAAAGCTCGAGAGCGCTGAGGAAGATTTTGACAAATCAATTGAGCTGAATGATACCTCTGCCGCACATCGAAATAAGGTGATGCTCATGCTAATGACCGATCGTGGACAAAAAGCGATTCCTTATCTCATCGAGCGCATTAAAAAAGATCCACAAGATGCCGAAAACTGGATTTTAATGGGCGATATGATTCATAAAGGTGGCCAAACGGATAAAGCACGTACCTATTATGAGCAAGCACTGAAGATTGATCCCGATAATGAATACGCTAAGCGCCAGCTAGAGGAAGAAGAGTAAAGCGGGATTAGATGTAAGACGTTAGACTTGAGACAATATCCTGGATTTTCTTGATTAATACTTGAAAATGAATCGGTCTGCTGGCTTTCGTCCAGCCGAACGATGGGGATGATAAAATTAGACATAAGACAGTATGAGACTCGAGATTCCGGGAGAGCACAGCTCTATTCTCGTAGGGGCAATTCATGAATTGCCCCTACGAGAAAAAACCCCCATCTGATACGACTAAACCCATACGTTACCTCGCACTTGATGCGGGGCCTCCCTGACAGCGCTGGGGGCTTTACTCTCGGAGATACCGCATCGGCACTCCGCTTCGTTTGTGCGGCATGACGGGGGAGTAATGAGAAGCGGAACTTTGTATCGAGGTAAATAAGCCCACCATATTCTTCCATCGCAAATCAATTTAAGAGCTATGAAATGGCATTTCCGCTCGTTACGAAACTCCGGCTTCGTAATGCTTTCTGGGAAGCTCCAGCTTCCATTGCAATCTAGTAAAAACACCCGACATCGTCATTCTCGCGAAGGCGGGAATCTAAAGGGCTAATGAAGCTCTCAGTTTTTTGGAATCACGAATGTCGTAAAGTGATTAACATTTGAAGCCGGAGCTTCGAGACTGGGTTACGCAGGTGGATCTTCGTAACCAGGTTTAAGAGGTGTTCCTTTCTCTTTCCAGTTGAGCCTTGATTTATGGAATTAAAGAACTTTCCTAATCCATACTTGCGAACAGAAGCCAAAAACTATCAACCTATATCAGGAAAAGACACACATAGAAAGTCCTTCCTTGAAGAAGGTGCCAATGAAAATATTAGGCCTAGCTCGCTGAAAATCGCGGAAGGTGTTCGTGATAGATAGTGCATCACTCTCTTTCCATTTGAACACAGCAACCTCAAAATTGAAGCTTGGGGCTGACGGCTGAGAACTGATAGCTGACAGCTGTTTACTGATTACCGACAGCCACCCTCCCAAAAACCATCCGCACAACCACCCACAAATCAATCCACAAGAATTGTAATCAAGCATTGAATTTTGAAGGGTAAAAATGCTATCTTTGTCGCCCTTGATAGTACTACCAAAGCTCACGTGGCGGAACTGGTAGACGCGTACGCTTGAGGGGCGTATGGCCTAACGGCTGTGGAGGTTCGATTCCTCTCGTGAGCAC
>JBDNFJ010000456.1:0-3512 GCA_041689895.1 Gracilimonas sp.
AAGAAGTTGGGACCATAGAAGCTATTAAATCCTTAAAGGACGGAGGGCAGGAAATGAACATTGCCTGCTCGTTTGCAGGAACTTGCCACGAGGATGAAAGCATTTCCATAAATGGAGTTTGCCATACCGTAACGGCTTTTGATGAGGGAACCTTTACTGTGCAAAGTGTAGAAGAAACCCTGCGAAAAACTTCATTGGGTGAACTTCAAAAAGGAAGTCTTGTAAACCTCGAACGCTCGCTCACCCTCCAAAAGGGTATTGAAGGTCATTTAGTGCAGGGTCATGTGGATACAACAGGCACCATCGCCCATATTGAAAAAGAAGAGACAGGTTGGCTTATTACCATCGAATATCCCGAGGAATTCAATAATATGATTGTGGGACGTGGAAGCATCGCGGTGGAAGGCATCAGCTTAACCATTGCACGCGAATCGGGCCATACTTTTGTCGTTGCTCTTATTCCGTACACCCGGGAGCACACCAACTTCAAGCAAAAAACCGAAGGCGATAGGGTAAATCTTGAATTTGATGTGATTGGGAAATATGTAGTGAAATACTTAGCGGGCTTAGGCCGCGATTTCATCTAATTGAAAGCTTTACAAAAGCGAAGCTTGAGCGAATTCAAAACCACAGTATATAAATATATGCGAGGATTTTTAATTCGCGAAAATGTAGAAATTGGGAAAAAGATCGGTTTTGCAAAGCTTTCTAATAACCGTATCCAGCACCCGAAGGACTGGAACTTCTCTCCAGATTCTTGAGCACCGGCAGCTTCTGGAAAAGCGACTGAATTTGTGCACTGTTCACACTCAGGCGAAAGAAATAATACTGAAATTCTCCAAATGGATTGATTTGAAAAGAGAGATCCCAACACTCCAGATTTCGAGTTAAGGCAAACTTTGATGGAGTGAATTTCTTCTGAACTAAGTCATATCCCATATCCGTATTAAAACGCCATTTCGGAGTTAAATTAAAGGAAATGTTAGAAGCACGAATAGTTGCTCGCTTGGTTGGCGGCTGATTAAAACGGTAGGTCCAGCTATAGCTGAAATTAAGAGAAACACTCCACGGGGAACTGAATTCAGGAACCGGTTCATAACCAAACCGAGTATCGATGGGATGAAATCGGGACTGATTGTAAGGATCATATTGGCGACGATATACCGGGGTAAATACTTCAACTCCATTGCCTCCGCGAAACGAGGTGCTTGCGTTAACGGAGAAAGAACGCAGCTGAGCCAGTTTTTTGCTTTCTTCAATAAAAAAGCGGTTAATTTCCCGACCTGTTGAATCAAATTGATAAAAAGAGAAATTAGCTGATGCCCTCAAATTAAGTCCTTTAATTGCATTTGAGCCTATGCTTGTATTCAAACTGCTCAGGTTTAGGCTATCCGCAGCAAAGTTATAGGAAGTTCTAAGCGAAAGGTTATCGATAAAACGGATGTTCTTTTCCGATACTTCACCGGTACTATCCCGTTTCACCACTTTGGTCTCAAACTCGTTGCGAACAGAAAAGCTGAGAGCTCGCTGCTCACCCCTGCCCGGCCCACCAAAAATATTATCTTCAAAAATGGAATATGGCTGCATATTTCCAATTGAATCTGTTTGTACGGTTCGGTAATAGCCCCATTTCTCAGCACTAAAATCTGGCCGATACGAAAACGAAATACTTGGTCTTATGGTATGGCGAAAACCCTGCAAGTTTCCAATGCTTCGATTTGAAATACCATATAAAGTGGTTCCGAAACTCAAGCCAGTACTGAAATCACGAGCCGCATTAAATCCGTATATTTTATCCGTTTCTACCCGGTTTGAATCTGCATTGTAGGATTTTCGGATGGAGGATGGATACCATTTTTCATCCAAGCTGAAATTAGCTGATATATTTAGATACTGGCTTGGAATCAGCTGTCCAATTTGTACTCTGGCCGACTGCTGTAATCCTGCTTGGATATATTTTTCATTACCGGTGGCCTCTTTGTATTTATCGCTATTAGTTAAAGCTTCAAGAAAAGTGATCTTTGCGCTATCCGCTGCAATCGGATCAAAACTAAAACGTGAGCTCAACGAGTTGTTATAACTCAAATTGATGGTTTCGTACCAACTCTGCTTACCGGTTCCCGAATTATTTTGGAAGGGTGAAAATGTTTTTAGCCTGAAACTGGCTGCCGGGCCACTTACCGTGGTTGAATATTTTGTGAAGTTCTGCACGAGTTGTGCGTTGGTACTAAAAGTAAATAAATTTTCGGGTTGACGATAATTATAAGATAATTTAGAATTTGAGTTGGTTTGAACCTGATCGTTTACATCGTACGAATTTCGCTTCAGGAAATCAGCCGTTCGCAGATTTACATTGGCCGTTAGGGAAGCGTAGGGAGAGATGGTTTGGCGATGCTGCACACCAATCAACTTCTGGATGCGTTCAGAAAAATTTGGATCGGTAGGTTCTAACCCACGTTCATTTGAATATCCGATTCGGATGGAACCATTATATTGGTCTGTATTCCGGTATTGCATCAAACCATTCATATAAAAAGTGCCTGAAGTATAAATATCGCCATCCACTTGCCCGGTGATATAATCATTAAAATATTGAAACCAGCCCACATTCTGGAGACCAAGCCCACGATTATTCTGATCCTGAAAAGCGTATGTTGGGGTAAGCATTCCCGACCTTTTTTTCTTGATATCGGTAGGCACATATCCAAACGGAAAGATGAGCGGGTAGGGAATATCAAGTATATAAAGCTGGGCATTGGCAAAGAATAGCTCATCCTGATCTACTACTTTCATCCTTTTTGCTTTCAGATAGTAATACAAATATTCCGGTGGACAGGTAGAATAAATACCATCTTCAATGAAAACTTCTTTTTCATTTACATTTTTAATTTTTGAGCCGATTAAATGGCCTTCGGCTACTTTTACCTGAGCGGCCTCAAATTTTCCTTTTTTGGTTTTGTAATTGAATAAAATACGTGTGCTTTTAATCTCATCACTTTCGCGGATAAGCACCGGCCGCGATAGCGTGTCTTCGGGGGTAAGGGTTTTGGCTTCTACGGTCGATTTATCAATGTCCATATTAATCTCGCCAGCCTTTAGCTCGCCGGAAGTATGCTTAACTTGTGCCGAGCCAAAGAGAAAAACCTTTTTTCCATCTTTAAAGTTGATGATCAGCGAATCGGAAGACTGAAATTGAACGGCATTTTCGGGCACTTTTGAACTGCCGCCCGGCGCGGATGAAATAGGTTGCACCATGGCGCTGTCTGTTTTAGCAGCGGTTGAATCTGCCTGCTGCGCAAACGCCGGCAGTGTCATCAAACAAAACAGGCAAATACCCGCGATGTATTTGCCTGTATGTGTCTTAATGACGGAAAGCATGGGGATAATTAATTATGAAAAGGAATCGAAAGCCAAGCCAGCAGCTCCTAATAACGCGCTATCGTTACCAAGATCTTCATAAACCAGCTCAAAATCTTCTTGGAAAGGCTCCATCATATGTTTTTTCACAATGT
>JBDNFJ010000457.1:0-1627 GCA_041689895.1 Gracilimonas sp.
AATCCATCTCTGAGCAAAATTATTTCAGTCGTTAAAAATCTCACATAATGAATTCAGAATGATTATTTTAAGCCCCTCACTTAGTATGATTCATCTCAAACACTCACTCAATATTACTATGAAAGTTGGAATTTTAGGCGCAACCGGCGCTGTTGGACAAAAATTCATCCGTTTACTGCAAGGCCATCCTTGGTTCGAAATTGAAGCTCTGGGAGCTTCTAAACGGTCGGCCGGCAAGAAATATAAAGACGCTGCTAACTGGATTGAAGACGTCGAGCTCCCCACCTCTATCAAAGAAAAAACGGTGAAAAATTGCACCGCTTCTGAATTTGAAGGTGTAGATTTTGTGTTTTCAGGATTAGATTCTTCCGTTGCTGGAGATATTGAAAAAGCTTTTGCCAAAGCAGGAATTCCGGTGATATCCAACGCCAAAAATTTCCGCCAAGATCCTACGGTTCCGCTTTTAGTTCCCGAAATCAATCCCGGTCATGTTGAGTTGATTAGCAAACAATCTTTCACGGAAGATGGCCGCGGATGGATCGTAACAAACCCAAATTGCGTGGCCGTGCCGCTCTCCCTTTCACTGAAACCTTTATACGATGCGTTTGGCATTGAGGCACTGATTTTAACCACCATGCAGGCTATTTCAGGAGCCGGATATCCGGGTGTTTCCAGCCTGGATATATCAGGAAACGTGATTCCTTTTATCTCGGGTGAAGAAGACAAAGTAGGCCCTGAGACTCGAAAATTGTTAAGTACGTTGGAATCAGATACGCTGAAATTGCCCGAATTTGCCGTGCAAGCAACCGCCACTCGTGTGCCAACTATCAATGGACATATGATCTCCGCCACAGTGAAGCTCGAGAATCCCCCTTCAAATCTTGAAGAACTGCGGGAGGTGTATCAGAACTATCAGAACCCGATTGCTTCTCTAAATCTTCCATTCGCGCCCAAAGAGCTATATAAATTGCATGAAGAAGAACGATATCCCCAACCCCGGCTCCATGCTGATTGGCAAAATGGCATGCAGTTGCATTTAGGGCGTTTACGAAAAGCGGAAGTTTTTGATGTGAGCTTTGTAGCTATGGCACATAATACCATCCGTGGAGCGGCGGGCGGAGCTATCTTAAATGCAGAGTTATTAGTTAAAAAAGGATTTTTGGGCTGATTTGATGACAGCTCTTTTCAAGGAGCGCAGCAACCATTCTGAAATCATTATTTCTTTATAAATAATGTAGCTTTCAAATCTTGCAAGAATTATCCAGGAGATTTGTCACCGTCATTAAACTACTGTTGCGATAGATACTGATTCATCTGGGTTGAAAACCGAATACCTTCATTTTTATCCGATCGATTTATTTTCAGTACAATTCTCCCCTGCTCGCTACCCGGAAGCGGTTCAAAGAAAGCCGCTTGTTTTGCGTCAATAATCAGCTTACTCCCCATAAAAGGAAATCCTTTTTTAAACTTCAATAGCTTGATTTGCCCCAGCTGAATGGAAAATTTCGAAAGGGTGCTCAGGCTGTTGCCATACAAATCATACACTTTGTATTCGAAAAGCAGCTCGGCATCCATAAAACTGAGAATACCTTTTACTCCTTTTGTGTGAGAGCGTTTGTGTTCTAAT
>JBDNFJ010000458.1:0-2238 GCA_041689895.1 Gracilimonas sp.
AGATCCACGATATTTACTCCCAACTCGGGATCTATTACCTCTTTCAGCTTCCCGGCTACCCGGCGTCGTTGTTCAGTTAGGGAAATCAAACTAAATTATTGTGCATTTTTTGCAATTCGTATTTTCCAAACCTCAGGCCCTTCTTCCAAATACTCCCACTGGAATGCGCTGTCACCCATCATGGCCGACATTTGATAACGTAGCGGCTTGGGGTCGTGATCATTTACCAAAATAAAAGCCTGATTTTCTTCCAGATTCTTAAACGTATTAAATATGGTTGAATGTTTTTGTGGTGGCGCGATTTTGCGCGCATCTAATTCTTGTTCAGTATCGGACATTTTTGTCTTTTTTTAAGTTAAAATTTTTTGATTTACTATGATTCAGAGAAATTCAAATTATCCACAAATTTCTTTAAATCGGGAATGGAATATAGGTTATTCATGATCCCCATTTTTTGACTAAGGCTTCAAGTTTAGGAAACTTGTAAGCCCACGCTTCGTTGTCGGGCAACGGGTCTTTCGATTCATTGATAACGCGTTCTTCCCATTCCTCAGATAACTGCTCATTGAGCTCTATGTAGTTCTCCCATTTTTCGGGCACTTCATCATCCGGATATATAGCTTCTACCGGACATTCCGACACACAGGCATCACAATCGATACATTCAAAAGGATCGATGGAGAGAAAATTAGGGCCCTCGCGGAAAGCATCAACTGGACAAACGGCCGCACAGTCGGTGTTTTTGCAGTTAATACAGTTTTCAGTGACTACGTATGCCATGAGTTTCTGATTTTTTGTTCAGCTTTTATCCTTCCATTTCTACTGTAGTACAAACGCAAGGTGAAGCCAGGTTATCGATATCTTCTGGCCATAAGGTATAGAGAGAAAAAAAGATTCGCAATAATAAAAACGGTTAAATACGTTTTTATTATTTAACCAATCGCACACAGCCTGGAAAGGTGAACGTCCGCGATGATTTGTTGAAAATTCAAAGCAGAATTAATAGATATGAGGTTGTAATTATAGAGCACTTGTATAGATGCAATCAGGTTCCCGGCTTTTTTAGACTTTGTGGGAATGACAGTGGAGTTTGTGATTAGAGTATTGCAACCAGCCAGCCACTTCCTCACTCAAAAAGTCATCCCTGTGAAGACAGGGATCTGATTGGTGCCCAGCGCACTTCTTTCTAATTACAGCCATGGTTTCAGTGAGATTTAGATTCCCACCTTCGTGGGAATGACGGTGGCGGTTTTGGTTGTGTTTGTGTTTGGAGTATTTCAGCCAACCCACTACTTAATTTTAAAGCTATTTCGTTTTACAAACGTGGCCACCGTATCGGATGCCAAAGCTCCAAAAACACCAATTCCTCCTTCAACATGATAAATCACATTTTGTATCTCGCCGGGAGATAAAGTAGAGCCTCCGAGCTGAACCGACTGTGAGCGCACGAAGTCATAAATGTTATCATCTATGGTATTCGCCACAATTAAATTCTCGCCATAAAAAGCGATACCTAACCAAGGAAATTGCAAGGTGGTGGTACCATTGGCATTAACTTCAAAATTCCCCTCGTTGATGATGCCGGAATTGTTATTTGCATACAGCGCGAGATCTTCTTCCGGGTGCTCACTGTTTTGGTAGAATTCAGAAAAGATAGGCGTGAGGTTTTCAGGAATCGGGTTCTGAGCCAAAGCATTAAATACAAAGATATTTTGCCGCTCGGGATACGAACTCTTACTTAAGGTGAGTTCGATTTGTTGGCCCGATTGATAAACCACGCTACTCTGTACGCCGGGCTGAATGTTGAAGCTGCCAGGCACAATGGTCTGTGCAGAAACCACTTTCTGTGAACCCGAAAAAGTGATATACAGCTGATAGGTTCGAGATGGAAGCACGTTATGGGCCTGATTGGGCATATAAATACCCGGCAGAGTATTTCTAAAAGTAAAGGTTTCGGCCGTTTTGCTTTTGGGACCGGATTCCAACAGCCTGACTTCTACCTGCGCATTGCTGACGGAAGTTTTCTGGAAATCATAGAATTCTAAAGCAGGTATGGTTTTGGAAAGCCGGATTTGAGGGAGCTTTCGATTTGCCACCAGATAAGATTCTACCACATAGAATTCCTCATACTCGTCTTGGGGATACACTTCGCAGGAAGCAAAAAGTACCGTACTTATTAAGGTGATTAGGAATAGTTTTTTCATAGCATTAAAAATTTACGGTATAGGAAATAGAAGG
>JBDNFJ010000459.1:0-1626 GCA_041689895.1 Gracilimonas sp.
AATCCATCTCTGAGCAAAATTATTTCAGTCGTTAAAAATCTCACATAATGAATTCAGAATGATTATTTTAAGCCCCTCACTTAGTATGATTCATCTCAAACACTCACTCAATATTACTATGAAAGTTGGAATTTTAGGCGCTACCGGTGCTGTTGGACAAAAATTTATTCGTTTACTACAAGAGCATCCCTGGTTCGAAATTGAAGCGCTGGGAGCTTCTAAACGGTCGGCCGGAAAGAAGTATAAAGACGCAGCTAACTGGATTGAAGACGTTGAGCTCCCCGCTTCTATTAAAGAAAAAACGGTGAAAAATTGCACCCCCTCAGAATTTGAAGGAATAGATTTTGTGTTTTCGGGATTAGATTCTTCGGTAGCCGGAGATATTGAAAAAGCTTTTGCCAAAGCGGGAATTCCCGTGATCTCCAATGCTAAAAATCATCGCCAAGATCCTACGGTTCCACTTTTGGTTCCCGAAATCAATCCCGGTCATGTTGAGATGATTAGAAACCAAAAATTTACGAAAGATGGCAGCGGATGGATTGTAACAAACCCGAATTGCGTGGCCGTGCCCCTCTCCCTTTCACTGAAACCATTATACGATGCGTTTGGCATTAAGGCACTGATATTGACCACCATGCAGGCCATTTCAGGAGCCGGATATCCGGGAGTTTTAAGCCTTGATATATCAGGGAATGTTATTCCTTTTATCTCCGGTGAGGAATCTAAAGTAGGTCCCGAGACACGAAAATTGTTAAGCACGTTGGAATCAGATACGCTAACATTGCCCGAGTTTGCCGTGCAAGCAACCGCAACTCGCGTGCCCACTATCAATGGACACATGATCTCCGCCACGGTGAAGCTCGAGAATCCTCCTTCAAGTCTTGAGGAACTGCGGGAAGTGTATCAAAATTACAAGAATCCTATTGCGTCTCTCAATCTTCCATTCGCACCCAAGGAGCTGTATAAACTGCATGAAGAAGATCGCTATCCTCAACCCCGACTCCATGCTGATTGGCAGAATGGCATGCAGTTACATTTGGGACGTTTACGAAAAGCGGAAGTTTTTGACGTGAGCTTTGTAGCCATGGCGCATAACACCATTCGTGGAGCGGCGGGCGGAGCCATCTTAAATGCAGAATTATTAGTTAAAAAAGGATTTTTAGGCTGATTTGATGACAACTCTTTTTAAGGAGCGCAGCAACCATTCTGAAATCATCATTGTCTTTGAATAATGTAGCTTTCAAATCTTGTAGGAATTATTCAGGAGATTTGTCATCGTCATTAAACTGCTGTTGCGATAGATACTGATTCATTTGGGTTGAAAACCGAATGCCTTCATTTTTATCCGATCGATTTATTTTCAGTACTACCCTCCCCTGTTCGCTACCCGGAAGCGGTTCAAAGAAAGCCGCTTGTTTTGCGTCAATAATCAGCTTACTTCCCATAAAAGGAAATCCTTTTTTAAACTTTAACTGCTTGATTTGTCCCAGCTGAATGGAAAATTTCGAAAGGGTGCTCAGGCTGTTGCCATACAAATCATACACTTTGTATTCGAAAAGCAGCTCGGCATCCATAAAACTGAGAATACCTTTTACTCCTTTTGTGTGAGAGCGTTTGTGTTCTAAT
>JBDNFJ010000460.1:0-7132 GCA_041689895.1 Gracilimonas sp.
CTGACTTGTAGGGTTTTAACTGCTGCAGTATTTCAAATTCGTGAAATTCGGGTCCCAGATAGGCGCCTTTCATAGAATCAGGTTCTTGTGGAACACGGTCTTGTTTATAATAAATGTGATGCGCCGCTAATGCCGCGCCTAACGAACCGCCCGCATCACTTGCCGCCGGTTGAATGTAGAGGTGTTCAAAAATACCTTCATTTTGAATAACTCCATTAGCTACACAATTCAGCGCAACGCCACCGGCTAAACACAGGTTTTGAGACCCTGTTAAGCGCTGAGCTTCTGCCGCCATTTTTAGTACTACCTCTTCCGTTACTTTTTGAATAGCCAGGGCAAGATCCGCTTCATGCTGCTTTAAATCTGATTCTTCTTCACGTTTTGGGAATCCAAATAGAGCTTCCCATTTTTTCTCTTTTACCATTTTAAGCCCAGTCGCATAATCAAAATAATCCTGATTTAGGTAAATCGAACCATCCTCTTTCAGCTCAATCAGCTCTGTCTTAATTTTATGAATATATTCTTGCAGCAGCTTCGATTCAGGATTCCCATAAGGAGCCAAACCCATCAACTTATACTCGCCGGAGTTTACCCGAAATCCCAGAAAATAGGTGAAAGAGGAATATAACAATCCCAAAGAATGAGGGAAACTCAGCTCGCGGTGAATGGTAATTTCCGTTCCTTTTCCCGAGCAAATAGAAGCGGTGGCCCACTCTCCCACTCCATCTATAGTGAGAATGGCAGATTCTTCAAAAGGAGAAGGATAAAATGCGCTGGCTGCATGACTCAAATGATGCTCGGGGAAAAGCAGCTTCAACGCACTGCGATCATATTCTCCAATCTCCGCAAGCTCTTGACGTATTACCCGTTTCAGAAACATTTTCTCCTTCAACCAAACCGGCATGGAAGCAATAAATGATTTCACCCCTCGTGGGGCAAAGGCAAGATACGTTTCCAGCAGGCGCTCAAATTTCAGTAACGGCTTATCGTAGAAGGCAATGGCATCCACTTCAACCAGCCGCAAATTTGCATATTCCAAACAATAACGAACTGCATGTCGTGGAAAGCGTTTATCATGTTTTTTTCGGGTGAACCGCTCCTCCTGAGCCGCAGCTACTATTTCTCCATCGCGCACTAGGCAGGCGGCGGCATCGTGATAGAAAGCTGAGATACCAAGAATAACCATGCGTATATTTTAAATGAGGCGTGAAGATACTAAATATGAAGAATCAAACACTAAAAGGCCTAACGAAAAGTGTATGTATAAAAAACTGTTTGAGCTGTAAATAATACTAACAAGGATTCGTATTTTAAAAAAGTAAGTGTTTTTCGGCCATCCAGATTCCCGCCTGCGCGGGAATGACGGTTTTGCGATGGTGTACAATTTAGTATTTCTCACACTTCACTATTGAAGAAAAGGGTCATGAATTCATCCGTTGCAAATTGGTCGCTCGATTAATCGCAAATCGCTTCAAGAAAGATAATTCATGCACAAAAAATCCTTTCTTAAACCAAAATAAGCTCTCGGCCAAAACGTTCCGCCAGCTAATTATTTGAAATATGTAATTTCTAATACCAACTATACTTTCGTATTTTCTCGCTCAATTTTCATCATCGAGATTTACATGATTATATCAATGACCGGTTTTGGGCGCGGCGAAGCATCAGAAAACGGCATCACGGCTACCGTCGAAATTAAATCACTCAATAGCCGATATCTGGATCTTAGCACGCGACTCCCACAACGCCTTCAGGATAAAGAACTGAAAGTAAAAGAGATGGTTCAAAAAACCGTACACCGCGGCAAACTGAATGTCACTGTTTACGTTTCAGAATCTGAAACTGACGGACCTTCCATCTCGGTAGATGAAAAAAAAGCAAAAGGCTACGCTAAGATTTTGAACGATTTGCGGGAGGTTGCGGGCATTGAAGAACCGGTCAGCCTTCAGGATATCACCCAATTTGGAGATGTGTTTGTCAATCAGGAAGAAGATGAAGAAGTGACAGAAAGAAAATGGGAAGTAGCTGAAAAAGCGCTGAAAGAGGCTGTAAACGAGCTACTTAAAATGCGTACACAAGAAGGCAACCAGCTTAAAAATGACCTGATAGATCGTATCGGATTTATTGATTCCAATATTGAGGTCATCACTAAAGAAACGGCGAAACGCGGAGATGAAGCGCGAGACAAGCTGCTGGAGCGCATCCAAAATCTGATTGATGAGGACAAAATTGAGCCCGAACGACTGGAGATGGAAGTGGCCATTCTGGTAGATAAAATGGATGTAACTGAAGAGCTTGTTCGACTAAAATCGCATCTAAAATTCTTTATTGAAGCCGTAGAACAACCTGAGCCTGCCGGCCGCCGACTCAATTTCCTCACACAAGAAATCAATCGGGAACTCAATACCATTGGGTCTAAAGCTAACAACTCTGATATTGCCCAATACGTGGTGAAATGCAAAGAGGCCGTCGAACAAATCCGTGAACAAGTACAAAACGTGGAGTAGGAAATAGTACTCAGTAATTAGTATTTAGTAATGAGAAACTGACTGCTAAATACAGACTACCAAGTACCAACCAGTCGCATGAAAAAAGGCAAAGTGATTATATTAGTGGCACCCAGCGGAAGTGGGAAAACTACCTTGGCGCTCCGTTTATTTAAAGAGTTTGACAAACTAAAGTTCTCCATCTCGGCCACTACCCGTCCTCCAAGAGATTATGAAACGGACGGAAAGCATTACTACTTCCTCTCTGACGCTGATTTCAGCCAAAAAGTAGCGGCCGATGAGTTCCTGGAATGGGAGGAATTCTATGGCGGAAAAAAATACGGAACCCTGCGTTCAGAAGTTGATAAGAAACTAAAATCAGGGTATTTTGTGTTGCTTGATATAGAAGTGAAAGGTGCGGTAAATATTAAACAGATTTATGGGGATGAATGCCTCAGCTTGTTTATTCAGCCTCCTTCCATTGAGGTAATAAAGCAGCGCTTGATAGACCGTGGCACCGAAGATGACGACACACTCGCCCTGCGGCTGCAACGTGCTCAAAAAGAACTTACGTACGCTGATCAATTCGATCAGATTATAATTAATGATAATTTAGATACGGCTTATGCCAAGGTTAAAGAAGCCGTTATCCAATTCATGAATCAAAACTGATACTATGGCAGTTCAAACGTTAGACATTGAAAAACTGAAATTTAAAACAGGTAACAAATATGAGTTACTTGTAATCCTTTCCAAACGAGCTCGACAAATTGCGGCTCAGGAAAAATTAGAGCTGGATGAAAAACTCCAGTATTTCGAAGGATTTGAAGAAGAAGATGAGTTCTCATTCAACGAAGAGCAGGAAAACATCTCAAAAGCATTCGAAAAGCTTCCACATGCTACACAGCGTGCAATCGTGGAAATGCAGGAAGACAAAATCTACTACCGACATCCCAATAAAGAGGAATAATTATGATCTCCGGTAAGCGCATCATTCTTGGTGTTACCGGGGGTATTGCAGCTTATAAAGCTGCATTCTTGCTACGAGAATTTCAAAAAGCGGGAGCCGAAGTCCGCGTCACTATGACGCCTTCAGCTACCCGTTTTGTTGGTTTAGAGACTTTTGCTTCCCTCTCCGGCCATCAAGTTGCCGTCGACATCTTTCCCGAAAACGCGGATTCCCAAGACTGGACCCGCCACATACATTGGGGAGAATGGGCCGACCTTTTTGTGATCGCTCCTTGTACCGCTAATACGCTGGCGAAAATAGCTAACGGTATTTCTGACAACATGCTCACCAGCACCGTATTAGCGGCGCGTTGTCCCATTCTTATTTGCCCAACGATGGATGGCAAAATGTATGAATCACCCGGAGTTTCAGAGAACCTGGGTAAAGTGAAAGAGCATGGATATCATACCTTGGAGCCGGAAAGCGGATATCTTGCCAGTGGTTTAGAGGGAAAAGGCCGTCTGCCTGAAATGGCTCAAATCTTAGATAAAGCTTCCGAAATCATCGGTTCGATATCTGGTGCTTTGGAAAGTAAAAAGGTTGTGGTTACCGCCGGCCCCACTCGTGAGCATGTTGATCCGGTTCGTTTTATATCCAACCCAAGCTCCGGTAAAATGGGTGTAGCTATGGCGAAGGCTGCTCGAAGTTTGGGTGCCGATGTCACCTTGATTCACGGCCCACTTTCTATTCCCAAGCCCGATAATCTTCATGCCGTTGGTATTACAAGCACGGCTGATTTATTTAAAGCCGTTCAATTATATAAAGATGCAGATGTTATCATCATGGCCGCGGCCGTTTCTGACTTCACCCCAACCGAAGTGTTCGATCATAAAGTGAAGAAATCATCCGCGGAAAATGAGATTAAACTAAAGCAAACTCAGGATATTTTAGCCTGGTTAGGAGCACAAAAGCCTTCTCACCAAACGCTTATTGGATTTGCTATGGAAACCGAAAATCTGTTGAAGAATGCCGCTGCTAAACGGGAAAAGAAGAACGCAGACTTCATTATCGCCAATTCCTTAAACGGTGAGGATACTGGGTTTGAATCGGATACAAATACCGTTCAACTGCTGGGGCAGGATCTCCAACAGAAATTTCAAGGCACCAAAAAGGATATTGCCATAGAAATACTGAATACAATTTTTCGGTAAGGGTAATCGCGTTTGCGAGACAGTTTTTGTGTTTAGGTATTATCACACCATCCATTTATACACTCGGTAAGTTTTAGCTATTTTGCAGCCTAACGCTTCCAAACTGCGCCGCATAATCCAGTTTTTTTCGCTCACGAAACCGCCTTCCAGCATTTTTATATTCGGATAGTACTTTCTCGTCCACCTCGCCCCCTCTATAAAAACCAGCGCTTCTAATCCCCTTCCTCTAAAGCGCGGATCGGTTCCAAAAGCCAGCGGACGAAATTTTACGGCTCTCTTTTTAAAGCCTATGAATTTGGGTAAATGCCACCAATTTAACTTTCCTCCGGTTTGAGCTGAAATCTCATTTAAATCCTGTATGCTTATCAAAAAGGAGGCCGGTTCTCCATTTACAAAAGCGATAGGGGATGTTTTGGGCATAAGTACCGGCTTCAGCTTTTTTAACATTTTCCGCATGGTTTGGGAAGTAATGCCGGTGAATTCTTCCTCTCGCTCCTGCACTACTTGATGGCTAAACGCTCGATTATATACCTGTCGGATTAACTCGCCATCTCGTTCCAAATCTTTCTTATCAATAGGTCGGATTTCCACCTGATCTTGTTTCTTTAGCCGCTCCACGATTTTCAATAACCGCTCAGGCAAGGGAGTGCTTAGCTCCAGCTGGTACATGAATAAGTCATCAAATTTTTCTGGATTGGTTTCCTCTATCAATTGCTCGTAATAGGAGAAATGATACAACATGCCGTACACATTATGATCCTCGAAACCGTCAATCATAATTCCCCAGAACGTATCATTATCACCAAAATTGATGGGTCCCCGAAATCCTGCATTGCCTCGTTTGCGATGCCAAACTTTAGCAAATTCGATAATGGTGTCCGCAATTCCTTCCCGGTCTTTCATTTCTAAAAAGCCAATTCCACCTAATGAAGGATCGTACCGCTCATCTTTTTCCGGATCAGAGAATACCGCAAAACGGCCCACTACTTCTTCGTGGTCCATCACCAAAAACCGCTCACATGCTCCACCCTTTTGAAATCGCTCATTTTTTTTGGGATTGAATACATTTTCCACTTCAAAATAAAATGGAGGACGATACCAGTGATTGTCTTTATATAATTCCTGAGGTAGTCGATGGAATGCTTTTATCTGGCTCGAAGATTCAATTTTTGAAATCTGAAAAGACATACAAATAGTTCAATATATAACGCAGATTCATGTTTTTTTGGATGCCGTGAAGTTGACAGAACTAAAGATGAACTTCAATCAAAAGTTTTAATTTTGTTATTTATGATTGGGAGAAATAGATAAAGGAGTTTTAGTACGAGCCGATTTTCCCGCAGTAAGCCATTTTTTTCTCACCAGAAGTTTATAGATTCAAACGGAAGTTCAATCACTGGAATTAGGTTGCCAAGCTCAGCTCATGCGGAAAATAAAAAAAGGTAAAAAAATAGTCACCCTCTTATTGGTGTTATCGTGCGTGGTAAGTGGCTTTATTCTCGCTGCTTCTCCCTCCTACAAAATATATACGATAGAAAATAATCAACAACTTGACTCGCTAATCAGCTTTCACTTGCAATATTCTCGCATTATGCCCCAACAAATGCGGGTTTCCAATATCATCATTGATACAACTTTCGCCCGAAAAGAATATCGTGTAGAAGTTCCTTCCCGATTCTCAAAAACATTATTTCACGCTGCCTTAGATAAAGACTTGTATCGATATGATATTACAGCCCCCGCCAAGGTTCATTTTCCTTCGCGCGATATGGACATTTACATCTATCATACAGGAACGGTTTTACGCACTATTCGGCTAACTACAAATCCAGATTTAGATTCATTATTTGTGGGGGAAAATTAGTTATGTCCGATCGCTCTACCCTCCTTAAAAGATTTGAACTGAAAGAATATCCGCAGCCGGAAATAGTAAAAGTAGCTTATCCCATATTTCTATGTCATGGTTATGGAGCTCTTGGTTCCGTGATAAAATCGGGGCCTATGCACGAGCCTTGTATGAAAATACGGAGTTTTGGTGTGGTGGCAATAGCACCTAATATTGTGCCTTACGCCCGCATCGAAACCCGAGCCGAAAACTGGGTGCGACTCATCCGCCGGTTTTGCAACGATCACTCCTACGATAAAGTAAACGTGATTGCGCATAGTATGGGCGGACTGGATATGCGCCATGCCTTATCCAAAATGGATATCGGCGATTGCGTGGAAAGTCTCACCACTATCGCCACTCCGCATTACGGTTCCAGCTTAGCAGATCTTGTATTAAAAGCACCCGAATTGATCACAGGAAAGCTTAGTGAAGTGTTTGATTGGTTTGGGGATAGCATGTACCCAAACATCAAAAGTGATGCCCTGGGCTCGCTGGAGCAGCTAACACGCACGTATGCGAAGGAGGTTTTCAATCCTGGGCATCCTGATATTGAGGGCGTTGATTACTATTCGTACAGCGCGGCTGTTGGCAAAGGCAC
>JBDNFJ010000461.1:0-1682 GCA_041689895.1 Gracilimonas sp.
AATCAGATTCTGCTTTTACTACTTCAACAAAACGGTCGCGAGGAGGGTATCTCAAAATGGCATCGGTTGATTCAAACTCATCATAAAACACGGCTCGATAAAAATTACCTGACCACAATTCAAATACAGAAGGAGCAATTTTGTCTGCATCCATATAATAGCTCCAGCCTTTCATCAAATCATACACTTCCTTTTCGGAGGCATTCAGGTCATCCTGATCAACCCAAATTAATAGGTTGGGAAGTAGGGTAGCTGCGTAAAAACTGTAATCGTCCATCTGCATCTTTTGGAAATCATCTTTGGTGATGTTATCCATAGACTCCAACAAATCGTTAATGCGTCTTCCACGCTCAAAAGGAGCAAAATCATCATCCAGGTAATAGGGATAATCGGGTGCGGCCGATTCCTGATTCGCCGAACTCACAAAACCGCGCTCCGGATTTTTGATATGGGGAACCTGATCGCGGGGAATCCATCCCTGCCAATCGTAAGCGGGATCGGTGCCATCGCTTACCGTCCGTCCCTGAAATTTCCATTTATTTGGCAGCTTCCCATTTACCCAGAGCGCGATATCTCCTTCGTTACTTGCAAAGGCAAAGTTTTGGGCCGGAGCCGTATATTTTTTTAAAGCGGCTACATACTCATCATAATTTTTGGCGCGATTCAGCCCATAAAAGGGCTCTATGTCATTGGAGCCTTCGTGTGCTATCCAGCGCAAAGCGTGATAGGCAGGCTTTCGCTCTTTATTTACCTGAGATAGAACTTCTGTTACAGGTCCGTGATGCGTATAAATTACCGTGTCTAACACCGTTTCTTCTCCACGCACTTTTATTTTCTCGATGCGGGCGGTGGTGGGTTTCCATTGCCCATCATACCAATACTCTTTATGCGAGTCATCTTTGAATTTAATTTCGTACCAATCCAGCACGTCAGAGCCTACATTTGTTACGCCCCAGGCTATATTTTCATTAAAACCGATAACTACTCCGGGTGCTCCTTGAAGCGTGGCTCCGTAGGTATTTATGCCTGGTGCATGCAGTTGAACTTCATACCAAATAGAAGGCAAGCTGAGCGTAAGATGTGGATCGTTGGCCAAAATTGGATATCCGGAAGCCGTTTTAGAACCACTCACGGCCCAGTTATTACTTCCAATGCCTTCCGGCGTTGTGAAAGCTTGCAGCTCTTTGGCGGAAGCTGGAACGTATAAGCTATCGGGAGCTTTCGGGGTTTTTACATCAAAATCCCATTTGTGTGAAGGGGGGATGATGGGATCGTTTAGTTCGGGTTTCTGAGTAAAGAACTTGTTTACAAAATCTTCCCCAAAATATGCCATAGTGTTACTGGTGGCGTCATCGTTACTGCCGGATGCCAGCGTGCGCGTCATATTTTTGAGCAAAAGCGCCGTTTTGATAGGCTTCCATGCTTCAGGGGCAAAATCCAGGATTTTATATTCTACCGGGTAATCTGCCGGTGAAAGCTGATTGATATATGCGTTAACACCATCCGAATAGGCATTAAGATTCATCATCGTCTCCGAATCGTTTTGAATCGCTTTCATGGTTTGCTCGGCACCAAAAGGCATTCCCCAACGCCTTGTTTGAATATCCCGATCTAATAAAGCAGGCCCTACCACTTCGGCTAATCGTCCGGCCGCATCATACGTTTGCATTTCAAGCTGAAAA
>JBDNFJ010000462.1:0-3424 GCA_041689895.1 Gracilimonas sp.
AAAAACATCCCCATTTATAAAACCGATTATCTGCTTCGGGGAATGCAGCTACCTGCCGGGGAACATACACTTGAGCTCCGTTTCGAACCACAATCGTACACGATAGGCATTACCTTAGCGTGGATTTCGCTGGTCATTCAGATAGGCATAGCCATCTACTTCGGATTTATTTTTGTTAGGAATCGGAAATCAAGTAATGGATAACGCTCAACATAAGACGGCGCTTTTATTCACTTATTATTGGCCGCCTGCAAGTGGACCAGGCGTTCAGCGTTGGTTGAAATTCGTAAAATTTCTTCCTGAGTATGGATGGAACGTCATTGTAGTTACGCCAAAGAACAGCAGTTATCCGAATACTGATCCTTCCCTAATTAGCGATATTCCCAACAATACACGCGTAGAAACTACCGGTACATTAGAGCCTTTTCGTCTGTTCAATCTTGTGAGCGGAAATTCAGCTCGGGGTAAACAAAGTAGTGTGGGAATGGGCGATATTAAAGGTGAGCCTTCATTCATAAAAAATGTTGCAGCTTATATTCGGGCCAATTTTTTCATCCCTGATGCCCGCGTTGGCTGGGTTCCCTTTGCATACCGAAGAGGAAAAAAACTAATCTCTGATACTCCTGTTGATTTAATCATCACTACGGGTCCACCACACAGTTCTCACAAAATTGGATCCAAACTGAGTAAGAAATATCAGATTCCTTGGATTGCAGATTTTAGAGACCCATGGACGAATATTTACTACAATGCTTTTTTACCACGTACTTCCTTTTCACAAAAAAAAGACCGCACGTTAGAGAATGCCACCTTATCTCAAGCAGATTATAGTATTGTTGTAAGCAATGGTATAAAAAGGGAATTTGAAAACCGGGCTCGCAAAATTGCAGTAATTCCCAACGGTTATGATGAGGAAGACTTCAATGAAACAATCCGTCCGCCATCATCTTCCGTTTTCAGACTTGAGTATATTGGAAATTTCAAATTAAATCAAAATTGTAAAGAACTTTGGGAAGCTATCGATGAACTAAGAGCCGAAGATGATGTGTTTTCTAAACAGTTCCGACTTTCTTTTACCGGCAACATTCATGACGAAGTTCTGCAATCTATTCAAGCACATGGAATAGATGACCTGTTAGAAACACACGCCTTTGTGGAGCATAAAGAAGCCGTCAAGAAAATGTGTAAAGCCAATGCCTTGCTATTCCCGATTCCCAATTCCCCCAACAATGAGCAAATTATTACTGGGAAAATATTTGAATACCTTGCTTCTCAAACTCCACTACTCTCCATTGGTCCGGTTAAGGGAAACGCCTCTGCCATTTTGAAGGAATGTAATAGAGCCAACATGATAGATTATGAAAACAAAGAGGCTATCAAAAATCGATTGAAAGAGCTTATTGAACACTGGAAAGCTGCGGATAAAAGCACACAAATAGAAAATCGAAATCATGAAAGATACGCCCGAAAAAGCTTGGCCAAATCCTTAGTTAATGTATTTAATGAGGTCATTTAAAATGCCCAAACGCACTTCCGTCGATATTTCTACCTTTACCAGATCATCTGCTTTTTATCCTGCTATACCTTTGATACTCACCGTAAAAAGCTTCGATTTGCAAGCTATCCGGAAAAGATATCTGGCTTCGAAAACCAATAAAAGTGGAAAAGCCGGCAGCGTAGAGCGCCGGAAACCTTCAGAAGGTGGCATTGCTTCTCTGACGCTATCAGCAGGACAACTTCAGCATGAAACCATTCTCTGCAGAACAGCGGAACCGCGTGGCATTGATTCTAATGACCAATATTTGGGAATTGCTAATGAACAAGCCGTTTACATCATTGACCAAGTTGGAAGCTGTACTACGCTACAAAATCCTTGGTTTTCGTACATCCATACGGTCCAATTTCATCCCAAAAAACAGAACCATATTCTAATCTCATCCTCCGGCTTCGATTTAATCCAGGAATACAATTTTAAAACCAAAGAGCTGGATTTTGAATGGCTGGCATGGGAGCACGGATTTGATACTGCGCATGATCCTAAAACTGGGAAAAATCTCCACCTCACGCGCAATACAACTTATGCCGAGCAGTTAAAGAAGAAAGGCGAAAATTACCTGTTGATTGAACAACCTTCCACTGATACCCTGCCAACGGCTAACCGAGCAGCTTTCATCAATTCAGTAACATATCATCCCGCGAAGCCAGAGCTTTTATTAGCTACTTTTTTCCATGAAGGAAAAGTATATCAAATTGACAAAGTGAGTGGCAAAGCGAAGGCGGTGCTTACCGGACTTAAGAATCCACATGGCGGACATATTCATCACCAAGAAATAATAGCAACCAGTACCGGAACGGGGGAGATTATTGTTAAAAAAGGCGATAGTGTCACTGCGTTTTCAACAGCCAATTTGCCTGGAAAACCTCCCGAGCTGGGAAAAATGGAATGGGTGCAAAATACGCTCAGCACGAAGGAATATCTCATTGCAATAGACTCGAACCGTACTTCTTTTATCATTATACATCCACAGAAAAAAATGTATGACATTATTTCTTATAACAATAATTGGGCCGTACAGGATATGATTTCAGGGACCCCTACTCCAGCCCAAATCAATGCTCTTCAGGAGCTTAGATAAACCAGCGGATCAGCTCAAAGCCTTCAGCATATTCTACATTAATTTGAGTGCCTCTCATTTTAGCCAACCCATAGAAAAACTCTTCATCCATATATGGACGAAAAGCCTGACTCTTATACTCTGATATCGCTTTCATTTTAGCTTCAATATGGCTACGATTTAGTGTGATGTGGAAACTGTTAGTAAAGGTGAAGTTATTCCAAGGAAGCTCATACCCCAAAATTTTATGATGCTTAAATGCTCGAATACCTTCCTTGTAAATAGTATGGTGGTCTTGGTGAATATCTTCAGCATTCGGTAACAGCACTAAATTGGGTTGAATTTTTTTCTTAAGCTCAACCAGCTTTTCCAAAATTTCCTGACGATGTTTTGGGAATTCACGAACCGGAAAATCATATTTAATGATATGATCTGCAGGAATATCCAGATGGGCTACAGCTTTTTCAAGCTCCTCATACAGCTGGTTTTTGAGATAACCTTCCGGAAGTGATTTATTACACGGCGAGAAAACTGCATAAAATACCTCCACACCCTCCTCAGTAAACCGTTTTAGTGAACCACCGCTCGAAAACTCACCATCATCTCCGTGCGGTGCTAATACCAGTACTTTGTCAATTCCTTGAATAGGCATAGATTCTCTAATATTTAATTTTGAGGAAGGTAAAAAAGGCCGATGGCAAATAGAAACTTAGTTAGATATATATGCTTGTAATCTAAAAAATGTGTAGGTTTTAATCTGTTTTATATTTGAAATGCATGATAAAACATCTATTCATTTTGTGCTTTTC
>JBDNFJ010000463.1:0-5061 GCA_041689895.1 Gracilimonas sp.
CTCGAACCCCCGACCCCCTCGGTGTAAACGAGGTGCTCTGAACCAACTGAGCTAATCGCCCGCTTGAAGGGCGACAAATATAAGAACATTTCATACTTGGACAAAGGAAAAATAAAGTATCTCTTGATTTATTGGTTAACACTGTTAACTTACAGTTTCAAATTAAGCTCATTTTTATGAAAAATTCTTCTACATCTCCTTTTAATGCCGTACTGGTTGACGGCTGCAGAATTCCCTTTCAACGTTCCGGAACTAACTATAATGATCTGATGGCCTACGACCTCGGCCGCATGGCGATTGAAGGATTACTCGCCCGAAATGGCGTAGATCCTGCCACCATCGACCGTGTGATTATGGGGACGGTTATTCAGGAAGTTAAAACCAGCAATGTGGCTCGGGAAAGCGCGCTGGATGCCGGTATCCCAAATACGGTTCCAGCCTACACTACAACCATGGCCTGTATCTCTTCCAATCAAGCCATTGCCAACGGAATTGATTTAATTCGCTCGGGCCAATCTAAAATTGTGTTAGCCGCCGGAACAGAAACCATGTCTGACATTCCAGTTCGGTTCAAAAAGAAATTTCGCCAAAATGTATTGGCTGCGCGTAAGTATAAATCCCCACTCGATTATTTGAAGTTTTTCAAAGGAATGGGATTTAAAGATTTTCTTCCTGAACTGCCGGCTATTGCTGAGTTTTCAACCGGTGAAGTGATGGGCGAAAGCGCCGACCGGATGTCCGCCCGTTTTGGGATAACTCGCGAAGAGCAAGATGAATACGCATTACGATCGCACCATTTGGCAGCCAAAGCTACTAAAGACGGCTTGCTGAATCAGGAGCTCATTCCAGCTAAACTACCCCCAAGTTTTGAAGTTGTTAAGCATGACAATGGATTTCGTGAAGATACGTCCATGGAGAAATTAGCGAGACTTCGCCCGGCCTTCATCAAAAGACATGGCACCGTTACAGCGGGTAATTCCTCTTTCTTAAGTGATGGAGCATCCGCAAGTTTCATCATGGAAGAGCAAACAGCGCTCGAGCTTGGACTCAAGCCCAAAGCTTATCTGCGGGAATATAACTTTGTGTCTCAGGATCCCGGGGAGGAGTTATTGCTTGGGCCTGCTTATGCAATCCCAAAAGTGCTGGATGCCATGAATTTATCGCTTGAAGATATAGATGTGGTTGAGCTTCATGAGGCTTTTGCCGGACAAGTGCTATCCGTACTCACCGCTTTAAACTCGGATAAGTTTGCTAAAGACTCGCTAAACCGAGATACAAAAGTGGGGGAAATTCAGATGGATATTTTAAATACGTTAGGTGGCTCACTTTCACTGGGGCACCCTTTTGGAGCCACGGGTGTGCGCTTGGTCACCACCGCAGCCAACCGCCTAATTCGTGAAGATGGAACTTTCGCGCTGGTATCTGCCTGTGCAGCCGGAGGTCAAGGCCATGCAATTGTACTGGAGCGATTTGATAATTGATGGATAGGCTTTTGCACATACCAACCTCTTCTGTCTTCTCCTTCACAAGGAGAAGGACTTCCAAATAATCTTTTTACCATGATCAAACTACCAAATTCAAAACCAGCACGAACAAATCTCTCCTTGCGAAGGAGAGATTTAGAGAGGTCTGTGGTCGATCTTCAAATATTAGAATATACTCGTAAATAATTTTGACATCTTACACATCATGGGTATTAGAAATCCTCAAAGTACTAAAAATCTTAGAAGAGCCTTGCGACAGGATATGACAGGGGCGGAGCGAATTCTATGGGAAAAGGTGAGAAGAAAACAACTTGGCGTTAGAGTTAAAAGACAATATGGATTAGGTCCGTATATCATAGATTTTTATATCCCAAAAGCTAATCTCGCCATCGAGATAGATGGCAAAATTCATTTAAAGACTACAGTAAAACAAAAGGACATCAATAAAGATGCTTATTTAAAAAGAAATGGTATCCATTTAATCAGATTTAGGAATGGTGAAGTTGAAAATAATTTAGACTTGGTTCTTTCAACCCTTAATAGATTGATTGATTTGCATTCTCATAATAAATGACATAAATATGCTCAAGCTTAATTCTGCAAACCAGCTCGAATCACCCAACCTCTTCTGTCTTCTCCTTCACGAGAAGAAGGACTTCCAAATAACCTTTTTACCATGAACAAACTTCCGAACTCAAAACCAGCACGAACAAATCTCTCCTTGCGAAGGAGAGATTTAGAGAGGTCAAAGTTTGGACCTCTAAAGTCTCTGAACATCTGTTCTTTTTTAAATCCCAATTTTATGTATTCCTATTCAACGCAACTATCCAGCTCGAATCACCCAACCTCTTCTGTCTTCTCCTTCACAAGGAGAAGGACTTCCAAATAATCTTTTTACCATGATCAAACTACCAAATTCAAAACCAGCACGAACAAATCTCTCCTTGCGAAGGTGAGATTTAAAGAGGTCGAAGTTTGGACCTCTAAAGCCTTTGAACATTTGTTCTTTTTTAAATCCTAATTTTATGTATTCCTATTCAACGCAACTAACCAGCTCAAATCACCCAACCACTTCTGTCTTCTCCTTCACAAGAAGAAGGACTTCCAAATAACCTTTTTACCATGAACAAACTTCCGAACTCAAAAACAGCACGAACAAGTCTCTCCTTGCGAAGAAGAGATTTAGAGAGGTCGAAGTTTGGACATCTAAAGCCTTTGAACATCTGTTCTTTTTTAAATCCCAATTTTATATCTGACGCATTATGAGCTATCTAAATATCACACACAAAGATTCGGTCGCTATTATCACTTTAGATCTCCTTGACGAAAAAGTGAACAAATTGAATGAATCCCTGATGGATGAATTTGCCGCTTTTCTGGATGAGCTTGAACGCGATTCAACGCTTAAGGGAGCGGTTTTAATTTCGGGGAAAAAGGATACTTTTATTGCCGGAGCCGATATCGATATGTTTCAAGCACGTGATACGGCGGAGGAAATCACGCAGCTTAGCCAAGATGGACATAAGATTTTAAATCGAATCGCTGATTTTCCGAAACCCATTGCTGTTGCCGTGCATGGTAGCTGCATGGGGGGCGGGCTTGAACTTTCGCTGGCTTGCCAGTATCGGGTGTGTTCGGATAGTTCTAAAACCGTATTTGCGCTTCCCGAGGTGCAATTGGGTATCCTTCCCGGAACCGGAGGAACGCAAAGACTTCCTCGTAGAATTGGCATTCAAAAAGCCCTTAGTTATATGTTGACGGGGAAGAACTTCTACGCTCGTCAGGCTAAAAAAACAGGATTAGTGGACGAGGTAACTCATAAAGACGCCATTGAAACGGCGGCTATTGAAGCCATTCATAAAATAACAGAAGGGAAGTTCAGCCGAAAAGATACACGCACCTTTGTTGAAAAGCTGTTGGAAGGAAATCCACTGGGTAGAAAAGTTATTTTTTCCCAAGCCCGTAAACAAACCCTTCGCCAGACAAAAGGCAACTTCCCGGGACCTCCCAAGATTATTGATGCCGTTGAATACGGATACAAACATGGTATCAAAAAAGGACTCGAGAATGAGTCTCGCCTGTTTGGTGAGTTGGGTGCAACACAGGTATCTCGAAACTTGGTAAATCTATTCTTTAGCATCACAGCGTCCAAAAAGGTTCCTCAGAAAAAATTGGTGAGAAATGTGCAGAAAATAGGTGTCCTCGGTGCAGGTTTAATGGGCTCGGGTATCGCAGACGTTAGCGCAACTAAAGGAGATTATCGCGTATTGCTGAAAGATCAAACCATAGAAAATGCCGCTCAGGGTGAAAAAGAAATCTGGAAATCACTCAATAAAAAAGCCGAAAAGCGAATCATTTCTACCTTTGAACGAGACCGACTTGCCAGCAAGGTCACTGGGGTAGATTCTTACCATGGCTTTGATTCCGTGGACATGGTGATTGAAGCCGTGTTTGAAGATTTGGAGCTCAAACGTTCTATCGTGAAGCAGGTAGAAGCGCAGACTGGGGACGATTGCATTTTTGCTTCAAACACATCTTCTCTCCCACTTTCCAAAATTGCAGAAGGAGCTATGCGGCCCGAGAATATTATCGGGATGCATTATTTCTCCCCAGTGCAAAAAATGCCTTTGCTGGAAATTATCACCACCGATCAAACCGCAGATTGGGTAACGCAAACCGCTTATCAGGTAGGAGTGAAGCAGGGTAAAAATGTAATTGTGGTGAACGATGGTCCCGGATTTTATACCACTCGAATTTTAGCTCCGTATATGAACGAGGCACTGGTTCTGCTGGAAGAAGGAGCCTCTATCGAGTTTCTGGATAAAATTATGAAAGACTGGGGATTTCCCGTTGGGCCGATGGCTCTTTTTGATGAAGTGGGCATTGATGTGGGAGCTCATGTTGCTGAAACGATGGCGCCTATGTTTGCTGAACGTGGGGTAAAATCATCGAATAAAGCGGAGGAATTACTGGAAGCCGGATACAAGGGTCGAAAAAACAAGAAGGGAATGTACAACTACACATCCGGCAAGAAAAAAGAAGTGAATACCGAAATTTATAGCCATTTCGGAGGTTCGAGCCGCAATAAACCCAACAAAGAAACGGCGCAACTTCGCATGGCTTTAACCATGATTAATGAAGCTGCCTGGTGTCTGCAAGAGAACATTCTTCAATCACCCGGCGATGGCGACCTTGGTGCAATTCTCGGATTAGGATTTCCCCCATTTCTCGGAGGACCTTTCCGATATATCGACCAAACAGGAGCTCAACACGTGGTAGATCAGCTAAACCAATTCACCCAAGATTTTGGACCTCGATTTAAACCTGCACAAATTTTAATGGACTATGCGAAAAGCGAGAAGAAATTTTATGAGTCTTAGTCTCTCCAAACTGACATCACAACAATGCTCTTTTTAAATAGAAAGGTCATTAGTAGGGATGAATTAAGATTCTATAGCAGAGAAACTACGGACTTAGATTACCCAAGTTCATAATCAAGCTCATAGAAATGTGCGCCATCTTCCATCTTTATGGCCATGGTGCCCGATAAACCGGAAAGTTCTCCCGCTCCTGAATC
>JBDNFJ010000464.1:0-7260 GCA_041689895.1 Gracilimonas sp.
ATATCTTCCCAATTAGATTTGGATCGCCTCGATTATCTACGCAGGGATAGTTTTTTTACGGGAGTTTCGGAAGGAACGGTGGGCATCAACCGGATTCTTAAAACCATGCGGGTGTTTAACGGAAACATCGTAATCGAAAAAAAGGGTATTTATGCCATCGAGAATTATATCATAGCCCGAAGACTGATGTACATGCAAGTGTATCAGCATAAAACCGTTTTGAGTGCTGATTTCTTGTTGCGTGGAATTTTCAAACGAGTGCAAGCTTTGTTAGATGCAGGAAATGATATTGGAATTGCATCACCTTCCTTGGAGTACTTTTTAACTAAGAAGCCATCCTCCAAGAAAAGAATCACCAAGGAGATGATGGACCGATATATGGAGGTGGACGATCACGATGTATATCTTTGCATCAAGCAATGGGCTACATGCGAGGATAAAGTGTTGGCCGACCTCTGTTATCGTTTTCTAAACAGAGATTTATTCCGAACTACCTTTTTAGATAAGAAGCCAACTCTTGCTCAGCAAAAAGAAATTCAGCAGAAAACTCAGAAGGCCTTAAACAAGCTTAGGCTTCCAAGCCATGAGGGAGCCACAGCACATTATCTTTGTTTCGAAAACTCCTATTCCGAAGCTTATAAATACCAAAATGAAAGCATCTGGATTTTGGATAGTGAAAAAGCTATTGAATTTTCTAAAGCGGCAGAAACAAAAAATATTATCGCTTTAACCGAACCGGTGGTCAAGCACTATTGCGTACATCTAAAAAGTATTACGCTGTAAAGGAAGAGTTTTTAATAGGTGTTTTTTGCTTTGCAATATTTGCGAGCGGCAAGAATAGAGAAATTTTCTCAAACAGCTCACTTTCTTTAAATGGCTTTTGAATATACTCTGAGAATCCCAATTCTATCAGCTCAAGCCGGGACCCCGTGTGGCCACCTGCGGTAATTGCGATGATAGGTATGTGCTTACCTTGCCCATTAATCTTACGAATTTTTTCCATGGCTTCAATACCATCCATTATCGGCATCGAAATATCCATTAGTACTACATCGGGCCTTTCACCACTATAATAATCAAGGGCTTGCTTTCCGTTTTCGGCTTCTATGATCTCAAAATCTTTCATTTCAAGCATAATCCGGGCTAACGTTCGGTTGATAGGAAGATCATCCACGATAAGAGCTTTTAATCCTTTTTGGTAATCCGTACAAGATGCCGGTAGAATCGGAGATAGTTCTACCCTTTTTGGAGCAGTAGCTTTTAGTCGTATCGGTACCCTAACCTGAACCTTGGTACCCTTACCTTCTATACTTTGAATATCTATGCTACCTTTTACTATGGAAAGTAGTTTTTGACACATGGGGAGTCCCAATCCCGTTCCGTTATTAGATTTGGTATGCACTTGCCAAAAAGGCTTGAAAATATGCGCAATCTCCTCTTCAGCAATCCCAACACCTGTATCGGTGATGGTCATTAATAGCTCAATTTTGTTGTCTAAAATCTTTTCTCCCAAAGATATATCGACCACAACTTTACCTTTATCCGTGAATTTGATTGCATTATTGATCAATGAAAATAAAATCGTTTTTATTTTCTCCAAATCACCATAAAACTCGTTACCAATCCGTGAGGAAATATGTATGGAGAAGTCGATCTTTTTGAGGTGGGAAGTCGCCTGAAACTTATTGTTAAGCGCCCCTGAAAAAGTATCACGATCAATTAAATGCTCTTCGGCCCCTACATTACCCGACTCAATATTTGAAACCTCGATAATATCATTAATAACATCCAACAAATAGCTGCCGCTTGAGGCAATTTTTTCAAGATGTTCTTTCTCTGATTCATTCAGGTTCTCACTCTTCTCAAGAATCGCAGAATAGCCTAAAATAGCGCTTAAAGGCGTACGCAATTCATGTGAAAAATGATCGACCAGTTTAGTTAGATGGAATTCTTCGCTCTTTTTCATGCGTACCGCCTCTCTTGAACCGGGTAGTTAGCGGTAGAAAAAATAAAGCAGAATCCTGCAATTATGATATGTGAAAATGCTGTGATCAACAGTAGCGTTTAGAAATATTTTATTGCTTAGTTAACTCTCCAAACTTAGAGAAGAAACTTACTTTTTACAGGTTAATCTTTCTTAATTAATAGTTGTAAAATGTCATTGGCGCTTGTATTCAACAAAAGAAAGCTCTTCATGGTCTTCTCTGAATACTTCTTGCCAAGTAGCCCCAATTTCGTTTCTATATTCAGGGAAATAAGTATCCCCTTCATAGTTTTTATGGATTTCTGTAATAATCAGCTTGTCTGCAATGGTAATAGCCTCCCGATATAGAACGCCTCCACCTATAATAAACACCTCGTTATCATTAGATGTTTTTAATGCCTCTGAGAGTGAGGTATGGGTTTCTACATTGGAGTAGGTACGCGTAGTAGAGAGTACTAAATTCTTTCGATCGGGAAGCGGGATCTCATTTAGCTCCTCAAAAACGCCCCTTCCCATAATGACGGTTCCACCCACCGTAGTTTTTTTGAAGTGTTTTAGATCTGAGGGATATCTCCAGGGAAGCCCCCCTTCTTTACCAATCACTAAGTTTGGGTCATGTGCTGCGACAAGCGTTATGATCATACGGCCACCTCAAATTTAATCATCGGATCGGGGTCATAATTTTCTAAGGTGAAGTCTTCGAGCGTTAAGTCGTCAATCGGTTTTTTTGCTATTTTTAGCGTTGGCAACAGTTTTGGCTTTCTTGTCAATTGTTCTTTTAAGCCCTCTACATGATTTTCATAGATGTGAGCATCTACGATGGTGTGTGCAAAAACTCCTGGTTCTAATCCCACCTCTTGGGCGATGGCTATGGTAAGGGCTGAATAGCATGCCAAATTAAACGGAATTCCCAAGGCGATATCTCCGGAACGTTGGGTTAAGTGACAGTTTAATTTCCCATTGGCAACATTAAAAATATACATAATGTGGCAGGGTGGTAAGTTCATTTCTTTCAACAATCCGGGATGCCACGCACTCACCACAATTCTCCGGCTATTGGGATTAGTTTTCAGCATATCAATAGCTCGCTGCAGCTGATCAAATTCTTTTTGAACCCAACAATCTTTTTCAATGGCAGAACCATTCCCCTCAAAGCGTACCGCTTCCTTTTCAAAATATGGAAATCGGCGCCATAACACTGGATAAATGGGCCCCACATGCCCGTCTTCATCTGCCCAAGCATCCCAAATGTGGCAATCTTTTTCATCACGCAGCCAACGCACATGATCTTCGCCACGCAGATACCAAAGTAATTCAAGGATTACAGAACGGAAAAACATTTTTTTGGTCGTTAAAAGCGGAAATCCTTCTGATAAATCAACTTTATAGAATTCCGCGAAATTTGAGATCGTATCAGTGCCTGTACGATTTTCTTTTCTAACTCCATGTTCCAATACGCGTGTTACAAGTTCATGATATGCTTTCATCGAAATCGTTTCTGCTTTAGAGTATAGTTCCACTTAATAGTAAAATAGCTATGCTAAAATAAATGATAATTCCAGTAACATCTACCAAAGTTGCAACAAATGGTGCAGAAGTTACGGCCGGGTCAAGGTTTAGTTTTGTAAGTATAAATGGGAGCATCGAACCGGTTAAATTTCCAAAAAGTATAACTCCAATCAGACTAAGCCCAATAGTTAAGGCGGTTAACACAAGCTTTGCATTAAATATCTCACCATGAACCATTCCCCAAGTCATAGTCATTATACCACCTAATATCCCAATCATGACACCTAAAAATAAACCGGACAGTAATTCTCTTTTCAAAATCTTGTACCAATCAGATGGATTTATATCGCCCGTAGCAAGAGCGCGAATAATTAATGTAGCTGCTTGCGAGCCTGAGTTACCTCCACTGGAAATAATCATGGGAATAAAAACTGAAAGCAAAACCGCAACCTCAAGAACCGATTGAAAAGAACTCATAGCCGTTACGGTAAGTAGCTGGCCTACAAATAAAACTACCAACCAGCGCACCCTTTTCTTTACCATTCCTCCAACGGTTGTTTGGGAGTAATAGTTATCCAAAGCGTCCATACCAGCCATTTTCTGCATATCCTCCGTGGTTTCTTCTTCGGCAACGTCAATAATATCATCCGCAGTAACAATTCCCACAATCACCCCGTCCGTATCAATAACCGGAAGTGCTACACGGTCGTATTTTGCCAACATGCGAACGGCATCTTCTTGATCATCATATACCGAAAGCGCCTCAAAAGATCGGTCCATCAACGTTTCAATATGCTCATCTTGATCGGCTAAAATAAGATGCGTGAGTCGGAGGTCATCCACAAGATGTTCTTTATCATCCACCACATAAATTACGTTGATGGTTTCTGCCGTTTCCCCATATTTTCGGATGTGCTTCATACTGCGTTCAATGGTCCAGTCAGATTTCACCCTTACATATCTTGGGGTCATCAACCGGCCGACGCTTTCTTCTGGATACCCCAGTAATTTCTTAAGCTGTTTTTGATCTTCCCGCTCAATGGAGTTCATCACCCGCTGAGTAAGGTGCCCGGGAAGCTCTTCAAGAATGGAAACCTGTTCATCGGGCTCCAAATTGGTCATTACATCGCTGAGCTGCTGTTTATTGAAGAGGTGTAGCAGCTCAATTCCTTTGGATGAAGGCATTTCTGCAAAAACATCGGCTGCAATAGGTTTTTTTAACAAGCGAAAAATTATTATTGCAATATCACCGGACAGCTCCAACAACAGTTCCGCAATGTCCACAGCAGGCACATTATTGAGTATCTCCTTCAAGGTTACCCAGTCCTTTTCAGCGATTAGTTCATCGAATTCCGGTTTTATAAGTTGGACAAACATACATTTTTTGGGTTGAAAAGGCCTGAAGTGGACGGGCTAAGAATCGTGCTTAATTGTACAAAAAACAAATTTTGGAAGAAGGCTTTTTAGAATGTAAAAATCAAAATTGAATCTCTATCTTCAGTTCCCTTGCTCCGCTGCAAAACCTAATGTGGAGGCTCTGCCTCAATCGTGGCTAAATTAATGACTCAGAACTTTAAGGGCTTGTTTCGCTGCTTTTTGTTCTGCTTTTTTCTTGCTCTTTCCCTTTCCGCTACCAAGTTCTTCCTCACCAATCAATACTTTCACTTCAAAAGCCCGGTTATGTCCGGGGCCGCTTTCATTTGAAAGCTCGTATATTGGGACGGGCATTTTCTCGGCTTGGGCTAATTCAAGCAATGCACTTTTGTAGTTATCTACCGTATTAATGAGCTCATCAATTTTAACATTTTCTTTGATTACTCTCTCTACAAAATTATAGGCTTCTTTGTAGCCTTTTGTGATATAGATTGCGGCTATAATCGACTCAAAAGCATCGGCTAAAATACTTTTTGAAATTTTGGTGTTTTTGCTTCTTTCCCCTAATTCCATAAGGTCTTCGATGCCTAATTTAGCTGAGAAATCAGATAAGGTCTCTCCTTTTACAAGTTTGGCACGTACTTTGGTTAAAAAGCCCTCGTCTTTATGTGGGTAATTATTGAAAAGAATTTCGGCAGCGATAAGATCAAGTACGGCATCTCCCAAAAACTCAAGGCGCTCGTAAGAGTCATAAACTTCGTACTGCTCTTGAAAAAGCGTAGAGCGGTGGCGCAGAGCTTTTAAAAAAAGAGAAGGATCGTCGATCTGAAGACCAACAATCCTTTCTAATTTCTCAATTCTGCTTTTAAGTTCAGGGCTAAGATCTGATTTCTTTTTGGTAAAAAATGATCGAAACCACTTGGGCATGAATTCTTAATCCTTATATTTTTTAAATACTAAGGTTGAGTTGTGCCCACCAAAACCGAATGCATTATTCAACGCATATTCAACATCGCGAACTACCGCCTTATTTGCCGTGTAATTCAAATCACACTCAGGATCTTGCTCTTCGATATTGATAGTAGGTGGAACCATGCCATGATAAATTGCAAGCAAGGCTGCAATTGACTCTACAGAACCTGCTGCACCCAATGTATGCCCATGCATACTTTTAGTTGAGTTAAAATTGATATTTTTGGCATGCTCCCCAAATACTTTTTTAATGGTATTTGTTTCAGCCACGTCGCCAAGTGGCGTTGAGGTTCCGTGCATATTGATATGATCAACATCTTTGGGCTTAATGCCAGCGGCCTTCATAGCTCTGGTCATAGCCAATCTCACTCCGCCACCTTCGGGGTCGGGTGCGGTAATATGATAGGCATCCGCAGAAAAACCATATCCTTTAATCTCGCCATAAATACGAGCTCCACGATCAACCGCAGACTCCAGAGTTTCCAGAATGAACAATCCCGCTCCTTCGCCTAAAACGAAACCATCTCTGTCCTTGTCGAAAGGGCGAGAAGCTGTTTCAGGAGAATCATTCCGGGTGGACATCGCCTTCATACTGTTGAAGCCGGAAATCCCAATTTTTGTAATGGGAGCTTCGGTACCACCTGCTATGGCGTAATCAGCTTGGCCATTACGAATAGCATCGTAGGCTAATCCGATATTGTGAGAACCTGTTGCGCAAGCCGAAACAGCACAAAAATTCGGGCCTCTGAATCCGTAGCGAATGGAAATTTGGCCGGAAACGATATCAGGAATAAGCATAGGAATAAAGAATGGGGAAACCCCACGTGGCCCATGCTCATGAAAAGATATCGATTGGTTATAGAATGTTTCCATCCCTCCAATACCGGTACCTACCATTACAGCAAATTCATCTTTATTAATTTTATCCAGATCAAGCTTACTGTCTTCAACTGCTTCATTAGAAGCAATAAGGGCATATTGTGCTACCTTATCTAATCTTCTGGCTTCTTTGCGACTAAAGTAATCGGTAGGCTCATAATCCTCAATCTGAGCAGCAAACTTTGTGGCAAAGTCGGTCGTATCAAAACGTTCAATATTTCGAACTCCGCTCTTTCCTGAAACAAGTCCGTTCCAGAAGTCGGGCGCACTTTTACCTATGGGGGTAAAAGCGCCTATACCCGTAACTACAACTCTCCGAGTGCTCATATAAACTCAATTGTGAAGTGTAAAATAAATATTAGTTAGGAAACTTTTCCTGAAATGTATGTTACTGCATCTCCTACTGTTGCGATGTTTTCAGCTTCCTCATCAGGAATACTCAAATCAAATTCTTTTTCGAATTCCATGATTAATTCTACGGTATCGAGAGAATCAGCACCAAGATCGTTGGTAAAGTTAGCGTCTGCCGCTACTTCTGATTC
>JBDNFJ010000465.1:0-2353 GCA_041689895.1 Gracilimonas sp.
CATTTCGGGAGTTGGGCGGGTTACCGTATCACTTCGTAAATCAATCATATATTCTATTTTGCTTTTTCATTTTGATGGAATATAATCAATACCAGAAGCCCACATAACCCAGACGCACTCAGTTCATGAAAAATAATTTAAAAGATTCCGCAAAACTGTCCGCTGATTCTACAAAGGATTGGGAACTCTTCATTGAATTCTAAAAAAGAATACGATCTTATAATTGCCGGTGGTGGTCTTTCAGGACTCAGCCTTGCCTGGTATTTAGCCAAGAGTAATTATTCGGGCCAAGTGCTGATTGTTGATTCTACCTTCGCCCCTTCTAACGACAAAACCTGGTGTTTTTGGACGAATAAAGAACCACCTTTCAAAGAAATCATTTTTAAAAAATGGAAAAAGGCATGGGTTTCTGTGCTCGATTATAGCACAATTTGCTACCTGCATGAATACAGTTACTACTGCATTAGGAGCGGGGATTTTAGAGAATATGTGCTTCGGGAAATAAAAAAACATTCCAACTTTCATTTGCTGGAAGAGAATATTCACGATTTAAAATCCAACGAGAAAGGTGCAACTTTGGTCACCAAAGGGGGTGATCACTACTCGGCAAAATATATTTTCCAAAGCGCGTTGAAGCCTAAAAATCTGGATCCCAATCAAATAAAATATCCGTTAGTTCAGCATTTTTTGGGGTGGGAAATCAAAGCATCTGAGCCGGCTTTTGATCCTGAAACATTTACCATTATGGATTTTGATCGCGATTTTAATCCCGGTGTTGGCTTTATATACGTCCTTCCCTTCACGCAGGACACCGCTTTATTCGAATTTACGGTATTTTCTGGGGAGCTTCTCGAAAAGGAAACATATAAACAAAAGATTCGGAATTACCTCTATTACCAGTTTGGACTGGATGAAGAACATTACGAGATTCGGCGTAAAGAATATGGGGAGATTCCTATGGAAGACCAGCCTTATTTGCCATTTTATGATCAGAATATCATCAATTTGGGAGCGGTTGGTGGGCAAACAAAGCCGAGCACGGGATACACCTTTACCCGCGTGCAAGATTACACCCAAAAGCTTGCGGCTCATTTAGTTCAGAACCATGATCCGCTGCCTCCCCAACAGTCAAAGTTTAAATATCGATATTACGACCTGCTTTTATTACACATTCTCAGCAACTCGTCGAAAGACAGTCTCCGAGTTTTTCACTCCCTTTTCAAAAAAAATAACTTTGATGAGGTTTTCCGATTCTTAGCGGAAGAAACCACCTTCAAGCAGGATTTGAAAATAATGTCTTCGGTGCCGTACGCTCCCTTTTTGAAAGCTATTTGGAAGAATCTATACAGCTGAGTTCGAGCCTGCTACAAATTGGTCTGTTGGAATCCCGTTAGCAAAATTATGGGGATTGGAGCAAGCTTATCATTCCATTTAAAACAGCTATCAATTCTCAAACAAATATTGAGCAAGCAGGGCTATAACGGCCGTTTCGGCTCTTAGGCGGTTGGGACCGAGTGATATTAGTTGGGACTGTTCTGCTTTTGCGAGTTCTATTTCCCGGTTCGAAAATCCACCTTCGGGGCCTACCAACAACAAGCTTTCTTTTGCCGGAAGAGCACCCGGACGTTCTACCTTGGCATTCATGTGAGCCAATACCGGTTTAAAATCCTGATAGCGATTAAACACTTCGTCCAGAGAATCCAGATACACGATGTTGGGCCGCCAGTATCGCTTACTTTGTTTGAAGGCACTGAGGGCAATAGTTTGCATTCGCTCCCGATTTATTTTGGAGCGCTCAGAATGATCCGCATGAAAAATGCAGATTTCCCATACGTCCATTTCTACCGCTTTTTCTATGGCAAATTCCAGTCGATCTCTCTTTTTTATTGCCCCAAAAGCCAGCACTTTTTTGGTTTCCGGTTTTTCATGAGATTCAACTTCTTTAATATCTAACAAAACCGATTTCTTGGAGGCATGGGTAATCAAACCGGTGAAGATATTCCCCAAGCCATCCGACACAAACACCGTATCTCCTACATCAAAACGTAAAACCCGCGTGATGTGCTTCGCTTCCTGCCCCGTAATTTCAACACGCTGATTTTCTTCAAAATATTTGGGGGACGCATAAAAAAGATTTTCCATTTTAATCCTCATTTTTCTTCTTATAAAAAGCACCCGGCTTGAATTCTGTTTGGCCGGTTTCAAACATCATTTCGATGTATGGGATACAAAATCCACATCCACAGCTGCAATAATTATTCTCCTGAAGCTGCTCCATTTTTGTAAGGTTATATTGCTCCGCATGTTCTTTGATTTCAACAAACGAGCGATTGTGACAAATGCATCGACTAAC
>JBDNFJ010000466.1:0-2216 GCA_041689895.1 Gracilimonas sp.
CGGCGACATCCTGACAATGGCAACTTCGGCCCCCGAAAGCAGGCTTACCGTATGTTCCATCAGCGGATTGTGCCCAACCAGCATAAGGCGCTCCCAGTCTTCGGAGGCGGACTGTACGGCATCCAAATAATCGCTTACCGAGCCATGATAAAGCTGTTTATTCCAGATAATGTGTTTTTCATCCATCTTTACTGCCTTCGCGCTTAACTGTGATGTTTGCTTCGCTCGCTGCGCCGGGGATGAAATGATAGTGGTCGGTTTGGATTTAATATCCCGCAAATATTGGCCCATCCGATTCGCATCTTCCGTTCCTCTTTTGTTTAAGGGACGGTCGAAATCTGTTAGGTTCGCATCATCCCAGCTCGATTTGGCATGCCGCATTAATAATATCTGTTTCATGAATTCTCAGGCTCCTTTTTTTTAGGTAGATATTCAACCCATCGTAAGCGGCGGGCATACTTTTTGGGTTTAATATTGCCTTCGCCTTGTTCTGCAAAAGCTTTAACTAACTCAATGCCAAAAAATACGATAATGCAGGAATAATATACCCATAACATCAAAATAATAATGGATGAGGAAGCCCCTGAAAGTTCGTTCAAAGAGCTATTACCAATAATCATCGCAACGCCAAATTTCCCAATTACGAGTAGAAAGGTAGTGATAAGGCTACCATAGATTAAAGGACGCCATCTCATTTTCACATCCGGGAGGATATAAAACATCATCAGTATAGCTACAAAAATAAGCACCAGCGTCAATAAGTTTGATCCAATGCCAATAAAGAACAGTTGGGCAGATTCGTTATTCAACAAAAGGCCAAAAAGGGCGGCTATCAGCGAGTCTATTATCAACGAGAAGATCATGGCTGCTCCCAACAAAATAATCATCCCAAAAGCAATCAAGCGATCAATTAATACCTTTAGCACCCCGGCTTCTGATTTCGCAATCACCTGAAAAATTCGATTAAAAGATTCTTTGAATTGTATGAATACCGTAGTGGCCGAAATGATGAGAAAAGAGATGCTAAAAATTAAATAGAATCCATTTCTGGTGTCGGTGCGAATGGTCTCAACTAATAACAAAACCGCATGGGTGCTTTCTTGGCCAATCGTTTCATTTAAAATGCGTGTCATTTCGTGCATCACGCTTGCATTTCCTACAAAAATACCGGCTATATATACGGAGATCAGCACAATGGGAGCCAGCGAAAATAGCGTATAAAATGAAACCGCTGCGCTATATTGGAAGCAATTGTCGTTTATAAAGGCTTGAATTGCTTTGAAGAAAGACTGTGCGGAGTTTTTAAAAAAATTCATGCAGCCTGATTTACGGATGGATGGTAAATTCTTGACGGAGCGTAAATGGTAAGTGCTACTCCTCGTGCGACCATAAAGGTCGTCATTGCCAACCACAACGCATGCATGCCAATATAAGGTTCACTTATAAAATAGACCGGTATAAAAACTGCAATTGTGGCAATAATCATGGAATTACGCATGGCTCCCGTTGCGGTAGCTCCAATATAAATGCCATCCCAAATAAAACACACGCTGTTAACCAGTGGAGCTACAATCAACCAAATAACCACGGAAAGGGCTACGGTTATTACTTCTTCTTTATTGGTGAATAAAGCGATGATTTCGGTACTAAACCATGCGTAGGTGAGTGTGCCCAGTAAGCCTAACCCCAGGCCCCAAAGCATATTGGCTTTTACGGCTGCCTTTAACTGCTCATTATTTTGGGCTCCTTTAAATCGCCCTACCAAGCTTTCTGCGGCATAGGCAAATCCATCGGTTCCATAGGAGCTGATATACCACATTTGGAGCAAAATGGTATTTGCTGCCAACACTACATTTCCCATTTCAGCCGACTTTGCGGTAAAAAATGCATAGGAAAAAATCAGGCAAAGCGTTCGAATCACAATATCGCGGTTTACGGAAAAGAATTTTTTGAGTTCTTCCGGCTCCACTAATTCGCTCCATTTTATATTTAGTTTTACTCCCCCATACCGCTTTTTATATAAAATTAAGGCCAAACCCAGCGCCAGAAAACTGGCTACTAAGCTTCCAAGGGCAACTCCATCCACATTCATATCAAACTTAAACACAAAAAGAAGGTTGAACGAGATGTTCAGCGCGTTCAGAAAGATGGTTATTATCATGGGATAGTTAGAATTTTGCATTCCCAGAAACCAGCCGTTTAGCCCAAATAATGCC